>DATHGE010000093.1:0-19845 GCA_035317805.1 Flavobacterium sp.
TTGTCCCGAATGAGGCAGGGTTTCCATCGATTGTTCCGTCAAGATTTGTATCCGGAGCACCGCTCCCGGACTCAGTAAGATCGTAAATTCCGTCATTGTCGCTGTCGAGATCCAGGTAATCAACGACACCATCATTATCCGAATCTACGGGAACAATTCCGGTTCCGTAAATATCAAAAAGTCCGTCGTGGTTGAGGTCGGTCGCTGTTGCGGAAACAAAAGCGGTTCCTTGTGATTCCATATTGTCCAGAATTCCGTCGTTGTCGCTGTCTCCATCTAACTGGTCGGCAATGCCATCGCCATCGGAATCTTTCGGGACACAGGGCGCAATTATCGCAAAAGAGGCCCTTGCAATATTGGTGTCCGACAGGTTTTTATGGGTGTAAGTCAGCGAAGTTGTCTGGTAAATATTGAAACTGAAGGTTCCTGTTCCGGCAGCAAGCGGTATGTCGCTGTTGATCCTGAAACGGATTTCAAATGATGAATACGAAGTGATTCCGCTTTCATAAACCCCGTCATAATTGGTGTCGATGAGCAATTGATTCCCCTGATTGAGCACGGTGATTGTCTTGTCGGTATCGCATTTCAATGTGAAATCAGAATCCGAAGTGATTTCATTTCCTGTTTCTGAAGCGGGTATGTATTGTATTTTCAGTGAAATCGGCTGCGCAAAAGTGAATTCTGTTTTGATATTATTCCCTTTTCCGGCCGCAGTAGCCGAAAAGAATGAAGTGGTATTGCCGCCAAAGGCAGTGCCGGTAAAACTGCTTCCGCCCGGAGTTATCGTCCGGGTATAGGAATTTACATAACTGCCTGTCGTTACCGCATTCGGCCCATTTGGATTTGCGGGAAGAATCGTCATATCGACTGCCAGATCACCGAGCGATTCGGTGCAGTTCGAAATGCCATCGTTGTCGTTATCTTTGTCAATATTGTCGTTCACAGCATCATGATCCATATCTGTAGGGCAGGAGCTAACCGGAATTTCATCCGAAATGAGCGTCGTCCCGCAATTGGCAATTGTAGCTTTCACATAATAATATCCGGGTTGCGTCGGGCTATAAGAATTGTTGGTTGCGCCTGAGATTGCTCCACCGTTAAAATACCATTGGAATACATCAAACGGACTCAGTGAATTGACCGAAAGCTGTGTATTGGGAAGACAGCTCGCCTGCGTCGGATCTAAAACTGCAAATGCAATTTCGGGTTTGAAAGTGAAGCCTGAATAAAAACCGCCGAATGTTGCATTTACGTCAGAACCATAAGAAGCCAGGTACAATTGGCTTGTTGAAAAGGCTGCGACATTACCCGTTAATCCGGTAATGGTATAGGTTTCGTAATCCGGATTTCCTACTACGCTCGTAGGTCCATTGGTCGTTACGCCGGGAAGGAAATTCAATGCGGGAAGTGAATAATCGACACCGTCAATATTGAATGTCAGCGTCGATCCTGTTCCGGTAACGATGGTGATTCTCCCAATGAAAGTGCGCGGGCCGATTTTATTAATCTGCGGAATATTATCGATAATATGCGGCGTACTGCAGCTTAATGGCGGTACAAAGAAGAGTTTTTGGTTGGCAAAACTGGTTAATGAATTGTCGCCGATGGCCTGGTAGGCAAAAACCTTTTTGGAAGTATGGATGTATAAATTGCCATTCGCACTATAATCGTTCCCGTCCAAAGCGATGTATTCCCCGGCATTGAGACCACTGTATTCATTAGTTCCGTCGCCATTAAGGTCGATGTCGGTGAAATCCTGGTCTACCACCAGAATGATGCGTTCCACTATCGCTTGTCCGGTGCTTTTGATGAAAATATAATCCTGGCCCACAAGGTCGAGTGACACGATCTGGTCAAACCCAAGATCAAGGTTGGCATTGGCATTTGAGCCACAAAAAGAACCGCAGTTTACCGCGATCGGCTTGTCGGAATAGACCAGCGCGCCAATAAGCGCATCGCGGTTTTCATCATGCGGGCCTTCGACTGCCATGACGAAACTTTCCCCTGCGTTCAGTATGACAGGTGCAGGCGCATTTCCGACGCTGATATTGTTGATGAGTTGCGCGCCGAATTTGATGTTGTCAAACTGGACGAGCGTATTATTTTCTGTAGCAAGTATCGAAACGAAAGTGTAATGGTTGTCGCTGTAATTGGCCGCGTCAACATTAGTATTGAGCATCGCGCCAATCCTGAAGTGGTTTCCCAAACCCGCAATTCCTTTCGAAACCAACGCTCCGGCCTGATTAGTCTGACCTGCGATGACACGTGCGCTTACATAAACCAGGTCTTCCGCCTCAATGACATAACCTTTGTCTGAACGGATGGTATTTACCTGGCTTCTTTCTGTCATCAACTGGGTATTGGTGCCGAAGCCTATGTTGTAGATATAAGGCGCACTTCTGGAGACCGTCCCAAGGATCGTTGCGCCTCCCAATTGCATAATCTTGAAATTTACCGGGTTGGTATTTGGTGTTGAAATGTACAAGTATTGTTCCTCCGCACTCGATGAAAAATTATCAGAACCCGACAACGGCGGGATATAATGCGTCTTGCTGAATTGAGCAAAGCAAGAGGCAGTAACCAGTAGAAAAAATAGCAGGGTAATTTTTTTCATTGGATAAAATTAATAAATAAATTAGAAAAATTATCTTTTCAGAGTAAAATGTCCCTTAATCACCTTTCCGCTTTCGAGCGTGATCACAAACCAGTAATCGCTTGAAGGCAAGTCTTTTGAGTTTAGTTTTCCGTCCCAGCCTTTGGCGTTTCCTTTGAAGCGGCTGATCAGTTTTCCATACCGGTCAAATACATTTACCGTTGCATTTGGCTGGAGTTGCAGACTTGGGATGTTCCAATAATCA
Source organism: Flavobacterium sp. (assembly GCA_035317805.1). GTDB lineage: Bacteria > Bacteroidota > Bacteroidia > Flavobacteriales > Flavobacteriaceae > Flavobacterium. The sequence continues at coordinate 2,859 of DATHGE010000093.1, forward strand.
TTGATGCCGTCGCCGTTGGGCGTGAAATACCTTGGATAATTGATCACGTATATTTTCTCAGAAGTGCTTCCACAACCGAATTTATCCCGCATGATAACGGTATATTCACCGGTGGCAACACTTGAAAAATAAGGGCTGTCCTGAAAATGGATGCCATCGAGCGAAAATTCATAATTGCCAACTCCCGTGTAATGGATCAGGACGGTATTGTCATTTGCGGTCAGGTCCTGGATATCAATTGAGGTGATTTCGGGCGCGTCGGGATTGATGACGATAAAGGTCTTTGTCGCCGAACAGCCATTTTCTGTAACGGTAATGGTATAAATGCCGGCAGTGCTGACTTCAGTCGAATGATCGCTGTCACCATTGCTCCAGGTATAGGTTTCGTAAATATCGTTGACGGATAAAGTGGTCGTAGCCAAAGCACATAAAGAGATGTTCACATCCTCGAAATCGGGTGGGTCCAGCGTGTTCACAACCAGCTCAACCGGGATGATATCGTAGCAATCGGCGCCATTCATGATTTTAGCAAAAATGGTCTGGTTGTTCTGTTCGGTGTTCGTAAATACATTCGGAAGCACATTCTCATCCGCCAAGGCATCGGAAACGCTCTCGTAATACTGAACGACAAGCCCTGAAGGCAAGCCATCCAAAACCTGTGTCCCGGCATCGCTTAAAGTGAAATGATAGAATCCGTCCTGTACCGGATCGGGATCATAATCGCAGGTTTCAAGCAACGGGAAATTATTGACCGCATTATGCGTAATCTGCAATTGCACCGTCGCTACATTCGCGCAACCATATTCATTCGAAACCGAAGCATAAATGGTTTTCGGTGAACTGGAATAATGCATTACATCTGTAATGAAATTGCCATTCGCAGCCTGTGCATCAAGGATATTTTCATAATACACCACGTCGTTCAGGCCAGTTTGCCCGTTTTTTATGATGTCGTCAACCTTCGTCAGGTTAAAGTCGGTGACGCCGTTATTGTCCTCATCACATTGTATTAAAGTCGTATTGGCAAGGTTTGGAAGTGGCGAATACTCGATGGTGACTTCGCCTGTAGCCACGCAGGTAGTTGCCCCTAAAGTGACTTCAACGGTATAGACGCCCGGACTATTGACCGTAAAAATCGGACTGGTCGCGCCGATCTGTTCAACAGTATCTTTAAACCATTTATAAGAATTTGTTCCTGCTTCAGTGGCATCAAGTGGAAAGGTCTTTCCGGCGCAAACCGGATTTTGGGTGGCCAATAACTGGTCCGGACCCAAATCTGTGCCCACGTTAAAGCTCCCGCCAGCAAGGAATATGGCCGAGTCGTAACGGATGTTTCCTTCATCGGCGATAACCAGTTTGATGTGATAGGTCGTTCCCGGAACCACCGTCGCTTTTGCAGTCAGCGGTACGGTTTGCCCCGCAAAATGAGTGGCATAATCGGTCGGATTGTATTGCGCAAAATACTGCTCGTTCTGTGCGGCGCAGCTTCCCGGAATGTCGGGATGCACGGAAGTGACCAGAACCGGCGTATTGGTATTCGGGATCAGGGCAAGATTCTGGTATGGATCCGTGCCGCCGGCGACCTTCAGCAAAAAGGCAAATCCGTCAGAATAGGTACAGGTTGCCGAGCCATGGTATTCTTCCGAGGCAAAAATATAATCAAAACTGATCTGGCTGGTGAGCGGCGTAAAATCGAATTCGAGAACCGTCGCGTTGTATGTATTGCCGATGCCCAGCGCCAGTTCGAGATCGGAGTCGCCAACCCATGCGGTCGAACCTTCGTCAATGGGGTTGTCGTCGTTTGGGCCTTCGGTCCTTATTGCCCTCGAAGTGCTCAGTACGATGCCTTGCGCAAAAGGGAAGCCGCTGGTTCCGGAACTGAAGTAACCGAAACTTTGCTGGCCCGGACTGAAAGTATCCCCGTTTACGGTAAAATTGCTGACATTGGCGCACGGACTGTTGATCAAAACGTTTTCGACGAGCTGTTGTGCAGTATAAGTATCGTCAACCTGAATGTACTGTGCATAGGAACACACGGACAGACAGCTAAATACAAGTGTTAAAAGGGTAATTTTTCTAGCATTCATAGCATCGTCAAAGATACTACAAATCTCGTTTTTTCAGTAATTTATACGACAGGAACATAAAAATAGTTATCCACATTAACACGATTAAAATATCGCACCAATGCATGGTGTAATCCTTTGGAATTGAATTAGTTGTCAACTGATTCTCAATCGCTTTATAGGCCTGGAAACGCGAAATCGGTTCCTTGATCAGGTTCGCCATGGCTTCAATCGGGAAAAAATTGACGATTTTTTCAGCTATAGCGTCGCTTCCGAATACTCTCGGGAGGATCAAATGCTCGCAAATTCCCTCAAAAATAAACCAGATAAAAAGGAATCCCAATGCAAAGGCCGACCGCTTGATCAATATCGCAAGAAAGAGACAAAAGCTGAAAAATCCGACAAGCTTTACAAAATAACCCAGCAGGTAATCAAGGTCGGTAAAGATAATCCCGGCTTCGGTATACGAAGAGAAACACAAACCCAGAATCATCGAAAGTGCAAATATGAAAATTGTCGATACCAAAGAAATCAGCACGACAGTCAGGAATTTAGACAGCAGGAATTCCTTTTTGCTCATGCCGTCGATCAGATTCTGCTTGAGCGTTCCATAGCTGTATTCGTTCGAGATCATCGATACGATCACAATCGCCAGGAACAGTTTTGCCCAGGCCGCCGTCCAGGTATTGAAATGCCAGATGTATGGGAAATTGAAAATTCCCTGATCGGCCAGCCTGATGTTGAAACCCAGGAATTTGAAATTGATGGAAGCGACCAGCGCTATGAAAGTGAGCAGGATAAAATAACTCAGCGTCAGCACACGGCTCGCCTTGTTTTTCCACAGTTTTTGCAGTTCTATTGAAATCAGTCGTTTCATTTTTTGATTGGGGTTGATTGATGTTGGTTGGTGAGTTCCAGAAACTGTTCCTCAAGGCTGTTTTTGCGTAAAACAAGGTGGCTGAGGATGATATTTTTTTGAAAAAGATAACTGTTGAGATCAGCCGCCTCGAGCGGTTCTTTCAGATAAACCAGTATTTTTCCGTTTTCTTCGGTGGTTTTTTCAACTGCCGGATGTTGCGAAAGGATGGCTTTCAGATTGGAATTATTGTCCGAATCCAATTCGAAAAACCCCTGGTTCGCCGACATGCCGTCCACTGAGCCCGAGTATAAGATCTCGCCTTTGCGCAAAACCAAAACGTGCGAGCAGACTTTCTCGACTTCATCTAGTAAATGTGAAGCCAGCAGGATTGTAGTTCCCTGGGCAGCAATCAACCGGATAATGTCTCGGATCTGGTGGATTCCCTGTGGATCCAAGCCGTTCGTCGGCTCGTCGAGTATCAGGATTTCGGGATCATTGAGCAGGGCGGAGGCGATCGCCAACCTTTGTTTCATCCCGAGCGAAAAAGCGCTGAATTTGCTGTCTTTCCGGTCGGATAAGCCGACGAGTTCGAGCTTTTCGTCGACTTTCGTATAATTGATGTTTTTGATTTTGCAGACCAGCCTGAGGTTTTCCGAGGCGGTCATGTAGGGATAGAAATTCGGCCTTTCGATGATGGCGCCGACTTTTTTCAACGCTTCGTGGGTTTGCATCGCGCCGCCAAACCATTTGTATTCGCCGGAAGTTTTATTGACGACATTCAAGACAATGCCCAGTGTGGTCGATTTTCCGCTGCCGTTCGGGCCAAGAATCCCGTAAACGTTGCCTTTGTGGATTTCAAGCGAAACGTCTTTAACGGCCTGGAGCTTGCCGTAACGCTTGTTGAGGTTGGTGATTGATAGGATGGTTTCCAAGTTGTTCGTTTTAAGATTGTGCTTACGACGAACAAGTTACAAATTTGTTACCCGATTTTTATCTAAAATTAAATATGCGAATGCCTTTTCTGGTAAAGGCTGATCAGCGCTTCGTTAATTTGGCGGTGCTCTTCCGTCAGCGAAACCTTATGCCCGGTAATATCGTTGGTTACCTGCAAATGGCAGACGGAGCATTCGAACTCCTTGAAATGGTCGGTGACATACTTGGTGGTGATGAATTTGTGCCCGAAAAAAGAGCACAGCAATTTGCCGCGTAAAGAAGTCTCTTTGTAGGTAATCGATTTCATGAATGTAGATTTGGTGCCATAAACATACATAAAATCAGTTGGTTATGCCAAAAAACATCGTTGAATGGCGCCTATTTTATGAGATAAAGATTAGTATTCCTACAAATCGGTAACTAAACAAAAAATCCCCAACCGTTCGATTGGGGATTAATTTTTTTAGCTTTTTTAGAAACTAGCTTTTCTGTTCTTTATTGAAATACACCAGATAATAATACATCTGCTTTTCCTCGTCCCAGCCTTTTTCCACATATTTTTCGGCGCTTTCGGGATTGATGAAATCCATTTTGATCTGGATATTCGTATCGAGATTGATGATATTCTTGATCGATTTCCGCGCATCGGAAACCGCCGTATTCGCAATCGGGAAGCTTGTGATGTCTTCGATGCTGTATTTTTCGCCCTTGTCGACTTTATAGTTCTTGAATTCCGGAATCAGGTCGGGATTGTCGAGAACCTCATTGAGGAAATTGCTCTCCTCGAACTGATCGTTCTTGGCAAAATAATTCACCGAACGGTTCATAAACATCACTTCCTCTTTCTTGTCCTCGGCAGGAAAAACAACGTCTTTGGCGAATCCCTGGCAGAATTTGAGGTATTTCTTCGTGATGAAATTCTCGTCCTCAAAAGCATCCACCGAAAGGAAATGCTCGAGCCAGTAACGCGCGTCGTAACGGTTGCTGTCAACGGTCAGTATTTTGTAGCCTTCTTCTTTTTTGTAGTTGAAAATCAGGCAGCCTTTGTCAAGCTTGTTGAGGCTGATGCCGTGCTGCAGTATCATTTCGAGCGTGGTTCCTTTTTCCTCGAACTGGAGGAAATCGGATTGGAGTTCGCTTTTGAAAATCCCAATCGCATCCACCACATTGTTGTCGATGTTCAGGTTCGTGAGATAAGTCACATAAACCTCACCATTCTTGATGTGCGGATGGTTCGATTGTTCGAAAAGGTGTTTCGTGATTTTTTTGGAAACCTCGTGCACGGTGGACGGGTTTTCGAAAATTTCCGTCGCAAGCTTATACATATCATTGTATTCCAGATCGATCTCGTGTGCAAACTGGAAGTAATTTTCCTCCTTATCGCGGAAAGGCTTGAAGAAAAATTCCTTGATCAAAGGCGTGATTTCGTCATTAAGACCGAAAGGCTGTTCAGAAAGGAAAATCGCCTCGTTCCTGCTTTTGTTTCCAACCCTGTGGATAGATAGTGAATCGATGTGCGTGTTGTATAAGTTTATCATTTGGTGTGGTTTTAAAAGAAAAAGAGCCAAGAAGCAAGAATCAAGATTGACACTGTAAGGCCGAATCTCACTGCTTTTTTGCTCTTCTGTCGTTTATTTTGTTATTTTTTATATTCTTTCTTCTTGTCTCTTGCTTCTTCCTAATTCCAGTTCTCCTCGAACCCGAAGTCCTCAAAGTTCTCACCGCCGTCCAGCATGTCAAGGTCGTCTTCGTCATAATCGTCTTCTTCGTAGTCGAATTCATTCACCGCCGCATCACTGAAATCCTTATCCGGCGCAGAATCCGGCATGATGCCATGTGCAAAAAGCATGTCGGGATAAATCGTTCCGGCAGCGACTTCGTCAATCGCGGCCAATTCCACCAGAAACGTCCACATGTTTAAGAAATCGTAAACGTAAATAATCTTGGTATTTTCCTTATCCAGAATTTCAGCAAGCGTATAATCGCTCATGATTTTCTGTTCGCCGACAACATCTCCGGTATCGAAAAGCGGAATTTCTTCATCCTGGTTCCACTGGTTGTCACAGGTATAAAAGGAACCGATTTCAGTGCCGTCAAAACCGAAAGCATTCACGATGGCGTTGTGCAGATCCTCCAAAGTGTCGTCTTCCAATATCGCAATATCCCGAAAAACATCATCTTCCGTATCGAGAATTACTCTGAATTTATAAACCATAATCGTAATATTTATTGAAGGGACAAAGGTAAAATTTATATTCAGTTTCGCTATAAAAAGTAATCAACAATTATTGCAGACTGTTTTTGAACAACCCGTGGATCCGTTCTTTAAATTTATGGTATTTCTTATGGTTTGGATAATGCCGCCTGGAAGTCAGGTTGTTAAAAACCAATGCGACGGCAAGCAGGATCAGGCAGCCGCTTAAAACAGGCGAAAGCACATACCAGTAACCAAGGTTCTTAATGGTTTCCGAACCTGTAACGGCGATTAAGGCGGTCGCGCCTCCCGGAGGATGTAAAGTCTTGGTTATCTGCATGAAAACAATCGAAAGCGAGACGGCCAACGGCGCCGTAATCCACAAAATATGCGGAACCAATTGCATAACGGTCACGCCAACTATGGCCGAAACCAAATGCCCGCCAATTAAGTTTCTTGGCTGTGCCAACGGACTTTGGATTACGCCATAAACCAGTACGCTCGACGCGCCAAATGAACCGATCATGTAAACCACATCCGAGCTTGGTAAAGTTTGCGATTGCAGGTAGGCGATGATTCCGATGCCGATAAAAGAACCGACAAATGCCCAGAAATTTTCACGAAAATCAATCAGCGTTTCCTTATAAAGGATGTACTTGGTTTTGCGATAGCCGCGTTTTATTTTCTGGACAGGCATACGTTATTTTAAGATTGGAGCATAGGTGTAAACCGTAAACGGATAGAGCATTTTTGCAGTATATTTTGAGATCAGGCAGATGACGAGAATCGGAAAAAACAAAGTATAATCATCAATCAGCCCGCAAACCAGAAACAGCGAAGTGAACGGCGCATGGATACTTGCACTGAGCATCGCCGCCATCCCGATGATAACAAAATTGAGCGGAATCACATCGGCGCCAAAAAAGGTATTGAGCACCGTAGCCAGCAAAAATCCCAAAAACGCCCCGATGAACAAACTTGGTGCAAAAACACCGCCATCGCCACCGGAAGCCAGAGTTATCGATGTGATTACGGGTTTCAGGATCAGAAGGCCAACCAGTGTCAACGCAAAAATGGGCGTAAGCGTCAGGTTCTTTCCCGGGAAAATCAAATCGGCAATCGCATGGTAACCGTCGCCGTACAATTGCGGAAATACCAAAAGCATCAGGCTCAATAAAGCCGCGCCCAAAAGTATCCTGTAAAAATGAAAGTTGATTTTCGAAAATTGCGCTTTAAAAAACAGCACGCATTTCGTCAGGTAAATCGAATTGATTCCGCTCAGGATTCCCAACAGGATAAAGTACGGAATCGCATGGAAATGCCAGGTCGTAATATTGATGGAGAACAATGTCGGTTCATTTACAACATACAGCAATCCGAAAGCCACCATCACCGCAAGGATGGTCGCCGCGAAAAAAGCTTTGGTCGGTTTTTTTGAAATCACTTCGAGAGCGAATAAAATTCCCGCAGCCGGACTGTTGAACAACGCCGTGATTCCGGCCGCAACACCTGCTGAAATGAGTTCTGATTTGTATTTCCGGAAAAGATTTTCTTTCTGCTGTGCCACCGAACCGATTGTAGCCGTAGCCACAACCGTAGAGACTTCAATACCGGTCGATCCGCCAAAAATGACCGTCAGGAATCCATTGAAAAAGTGCGACGGGATTTTATACAACGGCAGGTTTTTGGACTTCGAATTCGTGCTCTCGAAAATTTCCCGGATGCCTTTGTTTTCCTTTTTCTTAAACAGATATTGTCTCAGGATATAAATCACCGACAATCCGACAACCGGAAAAATGACCGTAAACAACGGATTGGCCTGCGATTGGTGAAAAAGTGTCTTCTCATAATTTTCGGTGAGGTGCTTTAGCGAAATCGCGAGCAATCCCGAAAGAAATCCGATGAGAAGCGAAGCGATTGTTAATTTTCTGAACTTAATAAAACGAAGATTTTTTTTAATTGCGGCAATGTCAGTCATAATAAAATTACTTGGATAGCAAAGTTACGCATCGCAATTCGTAATATTTCCCGATTCAGATGTTTTAACAACTATTTCTGATTTTACAATTCGAACCCAATCCTGAAACCGCCCCATTTGTGGTAATCGCCGGTTCTGAATTCTTTAGTCAATTCCGATCTCGCATATTCAAAATACAATCTTTTAAACTGTAGCACGATGCCATAATTTTGTTGTAAAGTCAAACGCTGAACATCAGAATTGGCAATCGTATACGGACTTTTGCGATTGAAAATCCCGCCCTGCAAAGTGGCATCGTAACCGATCGCAGAAACCATCGGGTTGAAATAAGCATAAAACTGAAAGCCATTTGGATTTTTCATCGAAGTGAAAGGCGAATTGACTTTTCCAAATGTAGCGGTAAATCCACCCGAAATATTCGTATTCATAGTTCCAAGCCGCAGTTTGGCATTCGAATTCAAATAGAATAAATTTTGCAGCCGAAACAATTGCTTCTCGTGTGCAATCTCATAATTTAATACCAGATCATTTTTGATCTGGTGCTGCCAGCCGTGTGGTATCGGATTGTCGGTCCATTCATGGATGCTCGTCTGCATTTCTTTCCCAAATGCACCCGGGCCGATGATTCCGATGTTCAATCCCGAAGACAACCGCGTTTTATGGATCGTATCTGTCGAAACCAAAAACGACTTGAGTATGATTGCTGCAGCGAAAGGACGGTCGCCATAAAGGATAGAATCAGACTTGATTGTCGTTGGCGCATACGCAATGTGTTCGAGCGCCAAACCATAAATGGCTTCATTGTTTTTTAATTTGAGGAACGTGTGGTTGATGGGATTCTTCCGGAGGGAATGGCTCGCAAGTTCAAAGACATAGCCTTGCGTGTAATAAATATCGGTCGCCGTAAAATAATCGTTGTCATAATGGAAGCGGAAATAATTGTCACTCTTCATGTCGCGGATGGCGGCTGTATTGTCGATTTTCTGCGCAAAAGAAACCAAAGGCAAAAGCAACAGCAGGTAATTTGTGAAGGTCTTTTTCATAGTTCCATATACGAAAAAAGCCAGCGTTGGATTTTAAGCAAAAAAAAGCCCGGTCGTTAAACCGGGCTTTCAATCTTATTTCTTTTCTCCACCCGAGCAAAGCCCGACAATCTCGTGGAAAATATTGTGCACTTCCGCGAGGTTTTTCGTGATATCGGCATCCGGTGCTTTTGCCTGGACCATTTTGTTGAGCGCCTTGGCTTTCACCTGCAGTTTTTCAGCGGAAGCCAAAATGGCTGTGGTCCTGAATTCTGCGGGAATATCCGATTTTAATAAGGCTGCGGCTTTGTTGGCCAGTTCTTCCGAACGGGTTTTGATCGGCTCCAGGTTGCCTTCTTCAGAAGGATGGAAAGTTTGCGAAATGACTTCGTGGAAATCTTTCAAAGCCGGCCATTTATCCATTGATTGGGCCGACACCAGGTTTGCTGTAAACAGGAAAGCGATAATCGCTAATGCTTTAATTTTCATAGTGTTTATTTTGTGTTAATATTCAAAGATAAGATTTATTCTTCATCCGGCTGCACAAGCCACCATTGGTTCCCGAACGGATCTTCAAAACCCGCGGTATAGCCATACTCTTTTTTCTCTGGCGGCATCAGGCTCAGGCTTTTGTGGCGAAGCCCGGCATCATAGGTTTCGTCTACGTCTTTTACATAGATAAACATTCCGGCGGGTTTGTTGGCCCAATCCTCATTCGCTTGCGAAAACATGATTACAGCGTCATAAATCCGGATTTCCCCGTGCCTTACGTCGCCGTTCTCATAACTTGCGATATGCTGTTCGCTGGCATCAAATACGGCTTTGGTAAAATGAAGGAAACCCTTGGAATCGTTGAGAACCAGATAGGGAATGACAGGGAGGTATTGTTTCGGAATTTTCATTTGGCTGACAGTTAGATTTTTAAGAGAACCTAAAGCTAATCATTTTTTGAAAATCAGGCGGCCTGATTTAACAGATTATTTTAAAAAAAATCCCCGAACATTAAATTCGGGGATTTGTGTAATCTTATTAAATTAACTGCAATCTGCTATCGCAAACTCGCTCCAAGTTCGCTCTCGAAATTCTGCTGCAGCTTGCCCATGATTTTCTCCACTTGTGAATCGGTCAGTGTTTTTGACGTGTCCTGGATCACAAAACTCACGGCGTATGACTTCTTGCCTTCGGGTAAATTGCTGCCTTCATAAACGTCGAAAAGGTTGATGTCCCTGAGCAGGGATTTCTCGGTCTGACGCGCAATTTTATAGATGGATTCGAAGGAAACGCTTTGGTCGACCAATAAGGCCAGATCGCGGCGCACTTCAGGATATTTCGGGATATCGGTGAATTTGATTTTGTTGGAAACGAGTTTCAATGCCAGGTCCCAGTTAAAATCGGCAAACAACACTTCCTGTTTGATGTCGAAATGTTTGAGGATCGTTTTTTTGACGGTTCCGAATTCGACCAGGATTTCATTTCCGACAGCGACGGCAATACCTTCCGCAAAAATATCGGAAGCCAGGGGCTGGTTTTGCGTTTTTTCGATACCAAGCCTGCCAAGGATCGCGTTGACGTAACTTTTGAACAGGAAGAAATCGGAATTTTTCTGCGCTTTCGCCCAATTTTCCGCGCTTCTGTTTCCGGAAATGAATAAAGTTAAATGCTTATTTTCTTCGTAAGCAGATTCGGCCTTGTGATAGGATTTTCCGAATTCAAACAATTTAAGGTCCGAATTCCTGCGGTTAATGTTATACGAAACAGCTTCCAGTCCTGAAAACAATAACGATTGCCTCATGACCGAAAGATCATTGCTCAGCGGGTTCAGCATCGTTACATTGTGTGCTTCCTGCAGCATTTCGGTCAATGCGATGTATTCCGGGGAAGTCAGTGAATTCGCCATCATTTCATGGAAACCGACGGCATTGAGTTGTGTCGCTACAATATTCTGCACCTTATAATCTTCCGTCCTTGGCGAATTGTAGACCGTAGCGTTGAGTTTCTTTGTAAAGTTGATGTTATTGTAGCCGTAAACGCGGAGTATTTCCTCAATCACATCAACTTCGCGGTTCACATCGACACGGTAAGCCGGAATCGTAAGCCCCAAACCGGCATCGGTCACGCTGTTCACTTTAATATCGAGCGACGCCAAAATCTTCTTGATGGTTTCCTTCGGCAATTCCTGTCCGATCAATTTGGCCGCTTTCGCGAAATTCAGGAATACCGGGAAATCCTCAATTTTCTTGTTGTAAATATCGATGACATCAGAAGTGATTTCGCCGCCGGCAACTTCCTGGATCAGTAATGCCGCGCGTTTGAGTGCGAATTCCGTCAGCGTCGGGTCGATTCCTCTTTCGAAACGGAATGAAGCATCGGTGCTCAGCATATGCCTTTTGGCTGTTTTACGAATTGAAACCGGATTGAAATACGCGCTTTCCAAAAAGATCGCACTCGTACTTTCGGTCACGCCCGAATTTTTCCCGCCAAAAACCCCGGCGATGCACAACGGCCCTTTCTCGTCGCAGATCATCAGGTCTTCTTCGTGCAAAGTCCGTTCGATATCATCAAGCGTTGTGAATTTTGTTCCGGCAGGCAAAGTCTTTACGGAAATTTTCCCGTTGATTTTCGCCGCGTCGAACGCATGTAATGGTTGTCCGAGTTCGTGCAGCACATAATTGGTTACGTCGACGATATTGTTTTTCGGATTCAGTCCGATTGATTTTAACCGGTTCTGAAGCCACTCCGGAGAAGGTTTCACTGTAATTCCCGAAATCGTCACGCCGCAATATCTCGGGGCGAGCTTCGTATCTTTTACATCAACATCAATCTTGAGCGTTCTCTTATCGATACGGAAATTACTAACCGATGGCGTAATCAGTTCAACCGGCGTCCCTTTCTGCAGCATTCCGGCGCGCAAATCACGCGCAACACCGTAATGGCTCATTGCATCGGCGCGGTTTGGCGTCAATCCGATTTCAAAAATCTCGTCGTTTTCTATCTTGAAAACCTGGGCAACGGAAGTTCCGGGTTTCAGGTCGTCATTCAAAACCATAATCCCGTCGTGGCTGGTGCCGAGTCCGAGTTCGTCTTCGGCGCAAATCATGCCATGGCTTTCAGCATCGCGGATTTTTCCTTTTTTGATCGTAAACGGATTTCCTTCCTTGTCATATAAAGTCGACCCGATCGTAGCCACCGGAACTTTCTGTCCGGCCGCAACATTGCTGGCGCCGCAAACAATCTGTACCGGAACGCCATCGCCAAGATTGACGGTAGTGATTTTCAAACGGTCGGCATTCGGATGCGGAACACAGGTTAAAACATGCCCGACGACAATTCCTTCCAATCCGCCTTTAACCGATTGGTATTTTTCGACCACTTCCACCTCAAGGCCCAAATCGGTTAGTAATGCCGCGGTGTCTTCAGATTTCCAGTCGATTTTGACGAATTGTTTCAGCCAGTTGTAAGAGATTTTCATTTCGAATTTTTTATTATGGTCGCAAAGATAACAATTGTCCCGAAACGACGGAATATAACTATAAAGGAAATAAGCAAAAATTAAGGCAGCGGATATTGTAATTTTTTGCGGGAATTGTGTAATGGAAATCGCCTCCAAACCCGATAGCTTTGTGAACCAACCTGAATAAAAATTGTCATGGACTATCCAAACTACGAAGGAAAACACAATAAAGATAAAGACGGCTATAAAGTTCCCGGAGATGGCAATGCACCGAACGTTGGCGGAAAGCCGGGAAACGAATCTTTTGAGGAAAACCCGAAATCACCCACACATAAAAGTCCAGATGATATTCCCGGAAAGGAATTCAATACCGGCGATAAGGCGTTTCATGACAGCAGCAAAGAGGATTTTACCAGGACGACTTCCAATTTCCTGCATGCTGACGATGATTCCTACATTGAAATCGACATGAACGACAAAACCCCTGACGGCGATCGTTGAGAAGAAAAAGCATCAATAAAGTAAGCGGAGATTTTTAATCTCCGTTTTTTTTATATCAGTTCTTCGATGTGTTTCCTGATGTTTTCGGCAATTTTTTGGGTCGGCAAATCGTTCTCGTCGTTTCCGAACGGATCTTCGATTTCCTCGGCGATCAGTTCGAGGCTCGCCAAAACATAAAAGATAAAAACGACTACTGGCGCGACATAATAACCGAGCACGAATGAATAGCCAAACGGCAAAGTCATTACATAAAAGAAAATGAATTTTTTGATGAAAGCGCTGTAAGAGTAGGGAATGGGCGTATTTTTAATCCGTTCGCAGGCGCCGCAGATGTCTGTGAAAGACTGTACTTCGGCATTCAGGATAATCAGTTGGTCGCCCGTGATTTTCTTGGAATTGTACAGGTCGTTTATTTTCTGGAACATCATTTTCGCCACTTGGTTCGGCTTGTGCTTGTGATGGTCGATTTCGAGGTCAAGATTTTCGAAAAGCTGCTTCCCGGTTTCGGCATTCTCGAGATGTTTGTGCAGGATTGACGCATAGGCGGGAATCATTTTCCGGAAATAATTCCGGTCATTTTCGTCTTTTAAAATAACCGAAAGCTTAATGGCGAAATTGCGGCTGTTGTTGACCAAAGCGCCCCACATTTTTCGGCCTTCCCACCAACGGTCATAGGCCGTATTCGTCCTGAAAACCAACAAAAGTGAAATCACAAAACCGAGCATGCCGTGCATAATCGTGATGTTTTTGAGGTAACTGCTTTGCGGTAATTTAAGGAAAACAACGTCCATCCAGCCGATAATTCCCGAGTATACTCCGATCGCGAGCATGATCGGAAGCAATTGCCGAAACGTGTCGGCCTTGTGGAAACGAAAAATAAAAGTGAACCAGTCTTTGGTATTGTACGAAATCATTTTTGAGCATTTTGGATTTCAAATGTAATCCAAATTCCTTAAAATGTCAGATTTCCGGCGAGTTGTTTTAGTGCGACTTCCGACAATTTTGCCTGATACTGCGCATTGCTGTTGCGTACTTTTGCGTTGATGTAGTTGAGTTGCGCGGTCCTGAATTCCAATGTCGTAATCGTTCCGATCCTGAATTTATCGAGCGTAATCTGCAAATTCTGCTGCGCGATATCTTCATTCCTGGCTTCGAGTCTGGTCAGTTCGAGGTTGGTGAGATAAGTCTGGAATGCCTGTGCCAATGACGATTTCAATGTCTGGTTGATCTGCTGTATCTGGTAATCGGAATTCTCGATCTGGATTTTGGCGACTTTCTCATTCCGATGCTGGTTCAATCCGTCAAAAAGATTCAACGATGCGTTGAAACCATAAGTCCAGCCACGCGCATACGATTGTGAGGTAAAACCGAGGCTTGATTCCGATTCGGCAAAATTATAGCCCGTACTGACGCCGATTGTCGGATACCTGTTCGCTTTCACCTGTTTCAATTGCAGTTCGGTTACGCGTTTGTTGATCACCTGCGCCTGTAGTTCGGGGTTTTGCTTTTCGGCCAAAGCGGAAAGCTCGGGAAGCAGCAATTTATCGTCGACAGTTACATTTTCGCTCACTACAAAATCGGCTGCGGTATCTCTCGCAAGCACTTCATTAAGCTGGATTTTCGTATTGGCATACAATTCTTTCTGACGCAACAGATTCGTTTCATCCGTATTCAGATCGACCTGCGCATTCAGCACTTCAAGCTTCGAGGCTTTCCCGATCGTAAATCGGTTTTGTGCCAATTCCACCCGTTGCTTCGAAATTACCATCGTCGTATCATACGCTTTCAATTGCTGCTGCTGTTGTACGAGATCGAAATAGGTGGTCATCACGTCGCCGATTTTTGTTAGCACGGTGAGCTTGAATTCGTTCTCGCCCTGCTTGCGGAGTTCCTTTAACTGGTCATAACGCGCAAACATCCCGAAACCGTCAAAAACCGTCCAGCCCAGGCCAACGCCATAATTCAGGCTATTGTTTTTGGCATTGTCTAAACTATTGACAGTTCCGTCGGTACGCGTTTGCGAAGTATATTGGATTCCGTTATTATCGACAACAGTTGCCGTGACTTTTGGAAGCATTCCTGCGGCGCCGGGCGTAACATTTGTCTCATCGATTTTGAGTTCATTTTTGGAAATCTTAATCTCATAGTTATTTTCCAATGCAATTTTGACGGCGTCTTCAACCGTTAAGACCTCCTGCGCCTGCAGGGAAAATGACATCGCTAATAAAGCCGCCAACTGGTATATGGTAGAATTTCTCATCGCTTTATTGTTTTTCAAATTCTTCTAAATGGTCAAATTCCGTCCGGTGTTTTTTCTCCCTCGACCACATGAAATAGATTGCCGGAATGACAAACAGGGTCAAAATTAGCGAAAATAATGTACCGCCAACAATCACGACACCCATCCCGATGCGGCTTGTCGAAGCCGCACCGAGTGACAATGCAATCGGCAATGCGCCAAATCCAATCGCGAGCGAAGTCATTAAAATAGGACGCAGACGCGATTCGGCAGATTCCATGATCGCCTCCATTTTGGTCTTGCCCTGTTCGCGCAGCTGGTTCGCAAACTCGACGATCAGGATTCCGTTCTTCGTGACCAGCCCGATAAGCATGATGGTTCCGATCTGGCTGAAGATATTCCACGTCTGGCCAAACAGCCAAAGCGAAAATAACGCGCCCGCTACCGCCATCGGAACGGTCAGGATGATGATAAACGGATCGATAAAACTTTCAAATTGTGCTGCAAGGATTAGGTAAATGAGCAATAATGCGAGCCCGAATGCGAAAGCGGTATTCGAACTGCTTTCGACAAAATCGCGCGATTCGCCCTGTAAAGCTGTGGTGAACGAAGCATCTAAAACTTTGGCTTTGATGCGTTCCATTGCGTCGATTCCATCACTGATGCTTTTCCCCGGCGCCAATCCTGCGGAGACGGTAGCCGACATATAACGATTGTTATGGTACAATTGCGGCGGGCTGCTTTGCTCTTCCGTTGTTACGACATTGTCGAGCTGGACCAATTCGCCTTTGTCGCTTTTGACGAACATTGAGGTCAGGTCCATTGGCGCATCGCGGTCTTTTTTGTCGAACTGGCCCATGACCTGGTATTGTTTTCCATTCATCATGAAATACCCGAAACGCTGGCCGCTGAGTGAAAGTTGCAGCGTCTGCGCGACATCGAGTACGGAAACGCCGAGGCTCTGCGCTTTTTCGCGGTCAATGGTCACATAGATTTCAGGCTTGTTGAATTTGAGGTTCACATCGCTGTTCGAAAAGGTCTCGTCCTGTGAAACGGCGTTCATAAAGACCGGGATCTTTTCGCGTAATTTTTCAAAGTTCTGCGCCTGTATTACATATTGTATCGGCAAACCGCCGCGTTTGTTGACGGCAATCGTCGGCGTTTCTGAGACAGTTGTTTTTGCCTCGGAATATTGCTTGGTCCATTTGGTCAGTTTTTCGGCAATCTCTTTTTGGGAGCGTTTCCTTTCGCCCGGCTCGACCAAAGCGATTCTTGCCCTTCCGCTATTGACGGCGCCGCTTCCGGGTGCGGTGATAATGAGGCTGACTTTCTTTTCCGGGATGGAATCATTGATGAGTTCACTGAGTTCAGTCATAAACCGGTCGGTGTAATCATAAGTGGAACCTTCCGGCGTGGTGACGTTCACACTGATAAAACTGCGGTCGTCATAAGGTGCGGTTTCTTTCTGGATCGTACTGTAAAACAGGATAATCAATCCGATACAGCCAATAAGTATCGGAAAACTGAGCCATTTGCGTTTCATGAATTTGCCTAAGGATTCGGCATAACCCGAGTTTAGTTTTTCAAAATAAGGCTCGGTAAGATTATAGAATTTGGATTTTTTCTGCTCGCCGCCTTTCATCAGGTAAGCGTTCAACATTGGCGTCAGCGTCAGCGAGACAAATGCCGAAATCAACACCGCGGCGCCGATGACGACCCCAAATTCCCGGAACAGTCGCCCGAC
>DATHGE010000094.1:0-2944 GCA_035317805.1 Flavobacterium sp.
TGATCGTCGGTAGTGCCAATAAAGTTGGTTGCAGGAGTTGTCCCGGCATTCCCGAGCAGGCTCCAGTTGTTGGTGTTTCCAATTCCGATCCAGCTCAATGTTGGATTGTTCCAATAATAAAACCCCGGAATATTAGTCGCAACAGTAGTTGTCAGGAATACAAGCATACCTTGCTGTGCGGCAGTCGGATTGGCAACCGGAAAAGCATTTACCCTCGGAACCAGGATTCCGTCGGTATTGGAAGGAGCCGCTGCATTGGTAGCAGGAATATCGAGCTGGGCCTGCGGTGTATTTGTTCCAATACCAACCTGTGCGCCGGCGCTTAAAGCAAAAAGCGAAAACACAATAAGGAATAAATAAGATTGTATGTCTTTCATGAATCTGATTATGTGGTATTTAGCCAACAAATTAACATACTACAACTGGCTTTTACCGATAAAAAGAGAATAACTTCTTAACAAAAAAGACTACTATATCGTTTTCGTTTAATTTTTTGCTTCGTTTTTATCAATGCGTTTGCTTTTTTTGACACTTTCAACCGATTTTGATTTCTAATACTTAGTTTTGTCTTATGCTTGAAGTCAACCATATTTCTTTCGCTTACGACAGCAAAAAAGTCATCACAAATATCAGTTTTTCGATCCCGAAAGGACAGCATGTGGCCGTTATAGGCGAGAGTGGCTGTGGGAAAAGCACGCTTCTGAAGCTGATTTACGGACTTTATGATCTGGATGAAGGTTCGATTGCTTATCATGGGAAACCTGTACTCGGACCCAAATTCAATCTTGTCCCGGGAATGGATTTTATGAAATACTTGGCACAGGATTTCGACCTGATGCCTTTTATAACCGTTGCCGAAAATATCGGGAAATACCTGTCGAATGCTTATAAAGACAGGAAAACAGCACGCATAAATGAATTACTCGATATGGTTGAAATGACAGAATTCGCCCAAACCAAAGCCAAATACCTGAGTGGCGGCCAGCAACAACGTGTCGCAATTGCCATGATTCTCGCACCCGAGCCTGAAGTGCTGCTGCTCGACGAACCTTTTAGCCAGATCGATGCCTTCCGGCGAAATAACCTGCGCCGCAATCTTTTCCAATACCTCAAAGAAAAAGAAATTACCTGTATCGTTGCCACACACGACAGCACCGATATCCTGGGTTTTGCCGATCAGGCGGTGGTTATGCGCAACGGCGAAATGATCCGCAAGGAAAACCCGAAACGGTTATACGAACATCCCGATGATTTTTACACCGCTTCGCTGTTTGGGGAAGTCAATGAAATTCCGCTGCATTTAATCCGTCCCGAAAAAGACAAACGTAAAATGGCGCTGCTTTACCCGCACCAATTGCAGATTGTTTCCAAATCATCTCTTAAAGTAAAAATCAAAAAATCCTTTTTCAAAGGCGATGGCTATCTTGTCGAGGCCGCTTTTGAAAACCAAAAGATATTTTTCGAAAGCCCCGATTTTCCCGAATCCGGAACCGAAATTTTCCTTTCCGAAAAAACAAATCCAAATGCAACCGGCTAATCCGGCCCATGTCAATAAAAATTTTATTTTTGTAAAAAATCCCGCCATGAAAAAAAGTTACCTTCTACTGCTCCTGATTACTGCCTCGGTTTCTGCACAGCTTGAATGGCGGCCCTTGACAGGAATTCTGACCAACAACAACAACCAGCGTTTCGACGATGTATTTTTTCTCAATGACAACCTCGGCTGGGCGGCAAACGGCGCGTACGCAGCGATATACAAAACGACCGACGGCGGTGTCAACTGGAATTTGCAGCTTTCAGAACAGACGGCGGAATTGCCTGGGAATTACTATTTCAGGAACATCGAATTCCTGGATGAGAACATCGGTTTTGTCGGAACCCTTAACGGGAAATTCCTCAAAACCACCGATGGCGGCACTACGTGGAATGTCGTAACCAATTTTACTACAACACCGCCAGCCATCTGCGGTGTCGATTGTGTCGGGACGTCAACGGTTTATGGCTGCGGCGCTTATTTCGCACCGGCTTATATCATCAAATCCACCGACAGTGGCGAAACCTGGCAATACATCGACATGAGCGCCTATGCGGTCGCTTTGGTGGAAATTTTGTTTGTGGATGAAAATACGGGTTACGCTTCGGGACAAAGCGCGGCAGGCGGAACAATCTTAAAAACGATTGACGGCGGGACAACGTGGACGGAAATCTACAATACCAATGCAGAAGGCGAATATGTTTGGAAGCTCCAGATATTGGCGTCCAACGCGAATGTGATTTTTGGCTCTGTGGAATCGGTTGCGCCGAATCTGGGCAAACTCGTGCGTTCGGTCGACAATGGCGCGACATGGACGAGCAAGGAAGTTCCCGATACCGATATCCAGGCGGTCGGATTCCTGACGGAAAACCATGGCTGGATGGGCGGACATTCTTCGGCATTCCTTGAAACTACGGATGGCGGCGATACCTGGACCGACATCGGCGTAGGCAGCAACCTGAACCGGATTTTTATCATCCACGATAACCTCGCGTTTGCTTCGGGAGCGACGGTTTACAAATTCAGCGACAATCCGCTCGGGAGTTCCCAATTCACCGAAAAGGCACGCACGCCGCTCAAAGCTACCGTAAATCCGAATCCGGTTAAGGACAAGCTCAACCTCACGATTGAATTCACCGAAAGCGACCACATCCGCATTGAATTGTATGATGCAGTCGGGCATCGGATTAAGGAATTGCAGCGCGACAATATCAGCGGCAAATCCAAAAAGACATACTCGTTTGACTTTCCTTACGCTTCGGGCGTTTACATCATTAACCTCCATACCAATACGGGACGGCAGTCGATTAAATTCGTCAAGTAACTTTATTGTAAACGGATAGCTGTCGGTTGCGCGTCATGCTAAAAAATGACTGTGCGAATAACAAAAATTAAAGAAATAGACAGACG
>DATHGE010000095.1:0-5832 GCA_035317805.1 Flavobacterium sp.
TAAACAATCCGTTCCATTTGATAAACGGCCCGAAACGGCCCACACCTTTCTGTACGGCTTCATTCTTATAATGGGCAATCGGCGCGTCGGCCTTGGCTTTTTCGTCTATGAGTTCCTGCGCACGAACCATCGTAACATCTAATGGCTCCTCGCCTCTTGGCAATGAGATGAACATCGTCCCGAAACGCACATAAGGTCCGAAACGGCCATTGCTCACTTCGACTTCTTCTCCTTTATAAGTGCCTAAATTTTTCGGAAGCAGGAACAAATTCAACGCTTCCTCCAAAGTAATATTCCCAATATTCTGCTCCGTCCTTAAACTCGCGAATTGTTTGTTCTCGTCTTCCGGGCTTCCGATTTGCGCCATCGGGCCGAATTTCCCCAGACGCACACTCACCGGTTTTCCCGATTTAGGATCGGTTCCTAAAATCCTTTCGCCACTTTCGCGTTCCGCATTGGCTTCAACTTCCTTCACATTTGGGTGGAAATGACTGTAGAATTCCTGCATCATTTTCGCCCAATTCACGTTGCCTTCTGCGATTTCATCAAAATCCTGCTCCACTTTTGCGGTGAAATTGTAATCCAATATATTTTCAAAATTCTTTACAAGGAAATCGGTCACGATGGTTCCGATATCGGTCGGGACTAGTTTTCCCTTATCCGAACCGGTATTTTCTTTCAATAGCTTCTCTCCGACTTTCCCGGATTCCAATGTCAATTGCGTGTAGTTTCTTTCCTGGCCTTCCAGATTTCCTTTCTCAACATAATTCCTGTTGATGATCGTGGAAATCGTCGGGGCGTATGTTGACGGACGTCCGATACCGAGCTCTTCGAGTTTCTTCACCAAAGAAGCTTCCGTATAACGCGCCGCAGCCCTGGTATACCGTTCTGTTGCGGTGATGTAATTGTTCTGTAATTTTTCCTGAACTCTTAACGCCGGCAGCATACCTTCCTGTTCTTCTTCATCGTCATCATGCCCTTCGAGATAAACTTTCAGAAAGCCTTCAAATAACAGGACTTCGCCTGTCGCCGTAAACAATTCGCCATGATTATTTGCTTCGATTTTCACATTCGTCCTTTCCAGTTCGGCGTCGCTCATTTGCGAGGCCAGCGTCCGTTTCCAGATCAGGTCGTATAATCTTGCCTGATCGCGGTCGATATTTACGGTATGTCTTCCCATATCCGTCGGGCGGATCGCTTCGTGCGCTTCCTGTGCGCCTTTGCTTTTGGTAGTGAAAGTTCTTGGTTTTGAAAATTCCTTTCCGTACGATTTGATGATTTCAGCCTGCGCGGCGTTCATCGCTTCTCCCGAAAGGTTCACGCTGTCGGTTCTCATGTATGTGATGAGTCCGGCTTCGTATAGTCTTTGCGCCAGTTGCATCGTAATCCCGACCGGCAGGTACAATTTACGGGCGGCTTCCTGTTGCAACGTTGAAGTTGTAAAAGGTGCCGCAGGTGATTTTTTGGTCGGCTTGGTTTCAAGATCCGATACCTTATATATAGAACCGATATTTTTCGCAAGAAAATCCTCAGCCTCTTTTTTCGTATTGAAGTTTTTCGGCAAACGGGCTTTGAAAGTTTTCCCGGCTTCATTGGCGAATTCCGCCACAACCGAATAGGAAGCGACCGGTTTAAAATCCTGGATTTCGCGCTCGCGCTCCACAATTAACCGAACCGCAACCGATTGCACGCGTCCGGCAGACAATCCGCCTTTGATTTTCCGCCACAATACCGGAGACAATTCATAACCCACCAAACGGTCCAGAACCCTTCTCGCCTGCTGCGCATTGACGAGATTGTAATCGATTTCCCTTGGGTTCTCGATGGCTTTTAATATGGCCGATTTGGTGATTTCATGGAAAACAATCCTTTTTGTTTTTTTCGGGTCGAGTTTCAGTTCCTCGGCCAAGTGCCATGAAATGGCTTCCCCTTCACGGTCCTCATCACTTGCGAGCCAGACCATCTCGGCATTTTTGGAAAGTGTCCTGAGTTTAGCGACAAGTGCTTTTTTGTCCGGCGAAACTTCATATTTGGGTTTGAAGCCGTTCTCGACATCGACGCCGATTTCCTTCGAAGGCAAGTCGGCGATATGCCCGTAACTCGACTCCACCTGATAATCGCTGCCCAGGAATTTCTCTATTGTTTTTGCCTTTGCGGGCGACTCCACTATCACTAAATTCTTTGCCATGTTGCTTCTGAGTTTGGGGCAAAAGTATGGGATTTTTTTAAATATCGATTTTTTTTATTTTTCCGAAAATGTTTGGATGTTTGAATTTCCGGTATTCCGAAAGGTAAATTGGATGCGAATTGCCTGGCACCGATTACCTCACAAAATAATAATTTAAATTTTGTGTTCGGTCAATTCGCTTCGCTCGGGTACAATGAAAATCCTTTTTATGAGTTGCAAACGAATAAAAAGATTGGAATGAATAGCGGGATTATGCTTCTCATAAAATTTATTAAACATCAACTGCCATCTTGTCAGAAATTATCAAATAAATGTATCTTTGCAGTCACTTTCGTGAAATTTACTATGGAGAAGATTATTGAGGAAAGCAAACAGGGCGAAAGCCTTGTGCTCGAACAGAAACCCGAAAACAAAAAGAAGCTTTTTATTGAGAGCTATGGCTGTGCGATGAACTTTTCGGACAGCGAGGTTGTCGCATCGATTTTGGCCGAAGGCGGATACAATACCACAAATATCCTTGAGGAAGCCGATCTGGTTTTGGTGAATACCTGCTCGATTCGCGATAAAGCGGAACAGACCGTGCGCAAAAGACTCGAAAAATACAACGCCGTCAAACGCACCGTAAATCCGAAAATGAAAGTCGGCGTCCTGGGCTGCATGGCCGAAAGGTTAAAAAGCCAGTTCCTCGAACAGGAAAAAATCGTCGATCTCGTCGTAGGTCCGGACGCTTATAAGGACTTGCCGAATTTACTACAGGAAGTCGAAGCCGGAAACGACGCCATCAATGTCATTTTATCGAAAGAAGAAACCTACGGAGACATTTCGCCCGTGCGCCTGATGAGCAACGGCATAACCGCTTTTGTATCGATCACGCGCGGCTGCGACAACATGTGTACGTTTTGCGTCGTGCCTTTTACACGCGGACGCGAACGAAGCCGGGAACCGCAGAGCATCATGGATGAGATTTCTGATCTGTGGAATCGCGGCTTTAAGGAAATCACTTTATTGGGACAAAACGTCGATAGTTATCTTTGGTATGGCGGCGGACTCAAGAAAGATTTCATCAACGCTTCAGAAATGGCACAGGCGACCGCGGTTGGTTTTGACCAATTGCTTGAAATGGTCGCGGTTGCGTTTCCGAAGATGCGCATCCGTTTCTCGACGTCGAATCCGCAGGATATGCATGAAACCGTTTTGCACGTGATTGCGAAATACCCGAACATCTGCAAGCACATCCATTTGCCTGTGCAATCGGGAAGCGACAGGATTTTGAAGGCGATGAACCGTTTGCATACACGCGAAGAATATATCACACTCATTAATAATATAAGGAATATCATTCCGGATGTAGAAATCACGCAGGATATGATTTCGGGATTTCCGACAGAAACGGAAGAAGATCACGCCGATACGCTCAGTTTAATGGAATATGTCAAATACAATTTCGGCTATATGTATGCCTATTCCGAAAGGCCGGGGACTTTGGCCGGAAGAAAAATGGAAGACGATGTTCCCGAAGCGACGAAATTGCGCCGCCTGCAGGAAATTGTCGATTTGCAACGCAAACACAGCGGCATCCGCACGAATTCCTATTTGGGAAAAACGGTGGAAGTTCTAATCGAAAAGGTTTCCAAAAAATCTGAAAATGATTTATCGGGCAGAAACCCACAGAGCCTGATGGTGGTTTTTCCAAGGGAAAATTACAAGGTCGGTGAATTCGTGAATGTTGAAATTACGAGTTGCACCAGTGGCACTTTGATTGGAAAAGCAGTCGGATATTCGGAAATGAATTAAGATTCGCCACGAATTACACGAATTATCACGAATTTTATAAAAGCCAAAGAATTAAAATATACGCCATATGGAATTATACAAAAAAGAAGAATATTACAAAATTGTCGGCATTTGCATGGAAGTGCATAAAGTTTTAGGTGGCGGCTTATCAGAAATAGTTTATAAAGATGCTCTGGAGTTCGAGTTTAGAAACAATAATATTCCTTATGAAAGGGAAAAAGCATATTTAGTAAATTACAAAGGTTTTACACTTGCACATCATTACTATGCAGATTTTGTTGTTTACGACGAAATTATTTTAGAAGTAAAAGCAATCAAAGACATTCTAAATGAACATGTTTCACAAACGATAAATTACATGAAACTTTCAGGAAGTCAAATTGGCATAATTTCAAATTTTAATATTAAGTCATTGGTCCATAAAAGAATAGTTTTGTAATTTACAATCATCTGAAATTCGTGCCCAATTCGTGTAATTCGTGGCAAATAAATATATCATGGAAAACGTACAAGCCATCAAACAACGCTTTGAAATTATCGGAAACGACCCGAAACTCAACCGCGCCATCGAAAAAGCGATCCAGGTCGCGCCGACGGACATTTCTGTTTTGGTCGTTGGCGAAAGTGGTGTCGGAAAGGAAAGCATCCCAAAAATCATCCATTCGCTTTCGCACCGGAAACATGGGAAATATATTGCCGTAAACTGCGGCGCGATTCCCGAAGGAACCATCGACAGTGAATTATTCGGACACGAGAAAGGCGCTTTTACGGGTGCAACCGGAACGCGTGAAGGCTATTTTGAAGTGGCCAGCGGCGGAACTATTTTCCTCGATGAAGTGGGCGAATTGCCTTTGACGACGCAGGTTCGTTTGCTGCGCGTACTTGAAAATGGCGAATTTATCAAGGTCGGTTCTTCTCAGGTCCAGAAAACGAATGTTCGGATCGTGGCGGCGACGAATGTGAATTTATTCGATGCGATCGAAAAGGGGAAATTCCGTGAAGACTTATATTATAGATTAAGCACCGTCGATATTGTGCTGCCACCGCTGCGCGACCGTAAAGACGATATCCACTTATTGTTCCGCAAGTTTGCCGCCGATTTTGCACACAAATACAAAATGCCGCCATTGAAACTCGATGATAATGCGGTTCAGATGCTGCAGAAATTTCGTTGGAGCGGGAATATCCGACAGCTGCGCAACGTTGCCGAACAGGTTTCCGTTCTCGAAACCAATCGTGATATTTCGGCAAATATCCTGCAATCTTACCTTCCGAATGAAGGCACGAATCTGCCATCGGTGATTCCGGGCAAGAAAAGCGAAAGTGATTTCAGCACCGAAAGGGATATTTTATACCGCGTGCTTTTTGATATGAAAAGCGATCTGAACGACCTCAAGAAACTGACTTTAGAGCTGATGAAAAACGGCGCCTCGAAAGTACAGGAAACCAATCCGAACCTGATCCAGAAAATCTACGGGGCGCACCAGAACGACAGCGAAATCGACTTTGAGGAACAGCATGAAACGGCACTGATTCCGGTTCCGAAACAAAATCTTCCCGAAACCATCCACCAGCAGGATGACGATTATTCGTTTGCGGAAACCATCGAGGAAGAGGAAACTTTACGCCTGGAGCAGAAGGAAATCGAGATGATCAAGAAATCGCTCGAAAAGAACAAAGGCAAACGCAAAGCCGCCGCAGATGAACTCGGCATTTCGGAAAGGACCTTGTACAGAAAAATCAAACAGTTCGATTTATAGCCAAATCAATTAATAAAAAAGATACTTTTGTATTTTACATTTCCAATGAAGCATTTCAGATACCTTATTATATTAGCCGTGGCTTTTGCC
>DATHGE010000096.1:0-8008 GCA_035317805.1 Flavobacterium sp.
CCGAAAACGTAAAGGATTCCCACATCGATGTCCGTCGCCTGTAAAATAATATCTTTCCCGAAAAGGTGCAGCTTGTCGCCCCACGGAATCACCGCAGAAGTCATCAGCGCCACGCTCATCGACACGGCCGGACCTACGACAAATAAAAACTTATTCGGCGTATCGGGTAAAAATTCTTCCTTTGAAAACAATTTCAACCCGTCGGCCAAAGGCTGTAAGATTCCGCCTTTCCCTGCGCGGTTCGGGCCGATACGATCCTGAAGCCACGCCGCCACTTTGCGTTCCGCCAAAGTCGAATACATCGCCATGACCATCGTGATCGCAAAAATCGCGAAGATGAAAATACTTTTCTCTATGATAATTGAACTGTCCATAATTAAACGTTTCCTCCTTTAAATGCCTTTTGCTCTTCCCTTTTTAAAGGTACAGATGGCATACTGATTTTTAAACGGTCTTCTTCACGTCCTTTCAGAATTCCCTCTTCGGTTTCGATAACCACCGTATCGAGTTTTCTCGTATAATTGTTCTGGTTGATCACCGAATCTTTCTCGAATTTCCGCGGGCCTTCAATTGTCCAATGTGTCGGATCTTTGTGGTCGAAACGGCATTCGTTGCAGATGAATTCTTCCACTTCATGGTATTCGTCTTTTCTTCCGGTAACGCGCTGGATTTCATTTCCGAACATCCAGAGGGTTGTTTTTCCACAGCATTTGTCACAGTTTCTATGCGCGTCATAAGGTTTGTTGAACCAAACGCGTTGCTTGAACCTGAAAGTCTTATCCGTTAAGGCGCCAACCGGGCAAACATCGATCATATTTCCGGAGAATTCATTGTCGATCGCTTTGGAAAGACAGGTTGAAATGTTCGAATGATCGCCGCGATCCATGATGCCATGCACGCGATTGTCGGTCAATTGATCGGCAACCATCACGCAACGGTAGCACAAAATGCAACGGTTCATATGCAGTTGAATATTCGGGCCGATATCTTCGGGTTCGAATGTCCTTTTTTCTTCGATAAAACGGGTTTCTGATTTTCCGTGTTTGAAGGCCAGATTCTGCAGATCGCATTCGCCGGCCTGGTCGCAAACCGGGCAATCGAGCGGGTGATTGATCAGCAAAAATTCCGTTACGGATTTCCTCGCTTCAGTGACGCGTTCGGAAGCGATGGAATTTACTTCCATTCCGTCCATCACGCCAGTAACGCACGAAGCCATCAATTTTGGCATCGGGCGCGGATCGGCTTCGCTTCCTTTGGAAACTTCCACCAAACACGCGCGGCATTTTCCGCCGCTTCCTTTTAATTTGGAGTAGTAGCACATCGCCGGAGGCACAATCTCGCCGCCGATCATCCGGGCCGCCTGTAAAATGGTCGTTCCCGGTTCTACTTCTATACTATGACCGTCTATGGTTACTTTCATGGTAAATTATATTACTGGCGTTGACACGAGGTGTTTCACTTTTTCAAATGGCTCGGCAACATAATGATCTCTGTTCTTAATTTTTTCAGGGAAACGCACATGGTATTCGAATTCCTCACGGAAATGGCGGATCGCTGCGGCAACCGGCCAGGCTGCGGCATCACCCAATGGGCAAATGGTATTCCCTTCGATTTTGCGCTGGATGTCCCAAAGCAAATCGATATCTTCTTCACGGCCGTAGCCATTTTCAATTCTATGTAAAATTTTCTCAAGCCAGCCTGTTCCTTCGCGGCAAGGCGAACATTGGCCACAGCTTTCGTGGTGGTAGAATCTTGCAAAATTCCATGTATTCCTGACGATGCAGGTCGTGTCGTTGTAGACGATAAATCCGCCGGATCCGATCATCGAACCGGATGCGAATCCGCCGTCAGACATCGACTCGTATGACATCAAACGATCGTCGCCGTTGGCGGTTTTGTAGATCAGATGTGCGGGAAGGATCGGTACGGAAGAACCTCCGGGAACCAAGGCTTTTAACGGCCGGTCATCGATCATACCGCCGCAATATTCTTCAGAATTGATGAAATCGTATACGGTAATTCCGAGTTCGATTTCATAAACGCCCGGTTTTTTAATATGTCCCGAAGCTGAAATCAGTTTCGTTCCCGTTGATTTCTCGGTTCCGATTTTCGCATATTCCGCACCCGAATTGTTCACAATCCAGGGTACAGCCGAAATCGATTCTACGTTATTCACAACGGTCGGATTAGACCACAATCCGCTAATCGCAGGGAATGGCGGCTTAATCCTTGGATTTCCGCGTTTGCCTTCGAGCGATTCGATCAAAGCGGTTTCCTCGCCGCAGATGTAAGCGCCGGCACCAACATGGACATATAAATCCAAATCGTAACCCGATCCTAATATGTTTTTTCCGAGAAATCCGGCGGCATAGGCTTCCTTAATGGCGTTCTCTAAAATCTTATAAACCCACATGTATTCGCCGCGGATGTAGATGTAGGACAAATGCGCTTCAAGAGCGTAACTCGCCGTAATCATGCCTTCGATCAATAAATGCGGAATGTATTCCATCAGGAAACGGTCCTTGAAAGTCCCCGGCTCCGACTCGTCGGCATTGCACACCAAATGTCTCGGCTTGCCTGATTTTTTGTCGATGAAACTCCATTTCATTCCCATCGGGAAACCCGCGCCGCCACGGCCTTTGAGCTGTGAATCCTTAACTTGGGTTACCACTTCGTCGGGCGTCATGGTTTTGAGGGCTTTCTCCACCGAGGCATAACCGCCTTCACGGCGATACACTTCATAAGTCTTGATGCCCGGAACGTTGATCTTGTCTAATAATATCTGCTTACCCATTGTTCTGGTAGTGTAAGTTTATTTTTCCGTCTTTACAATCTTCGATCAGCTGGTCGATTTTTTCTTTTGTCAGATGCTCTTTGAATTCGTCGCCCAATTGCATCATCGGGGCATAACCGCAGGCGCCAAGGCATTCTACGCCGCGCACTTCGAACAATCCGTCAGCCGTTGGTTCGCCGATTTTTACGCCGAGTTTGCTACAGGTGTAATCCATGAGGTCTTCTACGCCACGTGTCGCGCAACAGGAAGTCTGGCAGAATTCGAACATATATTTCCCGATCGGGCGTTGGTTGAACATCGTATAGAACGAAACCACTTCGTAAACCTCGATGGGTTTGATCCCGATGATTTCTGCGACTTTGTCCATGAGTTCGATGCTGAGCCAGTTGTCATGTGCATCCTGTACGTCGTGTAAAATCGGCAGTAACGCGGATTTCCTTTTGTCGTCGGGATAATGGCCCAATAATTCGTTGATGCGCTCCATGAGTTTCGCATCTATATTGATTGTCTGTGTTTGGTGTGAACGTTCCATAATATTAAGCGTCTAATTCGCCGGCTATAACGTTAAGGCTTGACAAGGTGGCGATCGCGTCGGAAAGCATCTGGCCGCGGACCATTTCGTTGAAAGCCTGGTAATAAATAAAGCATGGTCTGCGGAAATGCAAACGGTATGGTGTGCGGCTTCCGTCGGTGACCAGGTAAAATCCGAGTTCGCCGTTTCCGCCTTCAACTGGGTGATACACTTCTGTAACCGGAACGGGAACTTCGCCCATTACGATCTTGAAATGGTAAATCAGCGCTTCCATATTGTGATATACTTCGTCTTTCGGAGGCAAATAATAATCGGGTACATCGGCATGGTAAGGACCTTCCGGTAATTTGGACAATGCCTGTTTGATGATGCTCAAGCTCTGCCAAACCTCTTCGTTTCTTACACAGAACCTATCATAAGTGTCGCCTGATTTTCCAACAGGGACTTCAAAATCGAAATCCTCATAAGAAGAATACGGCTGCATCACGCGGATATCATAATCCACTCCGGCTGCACGCAAATTCGGGCCGGTAAATCCGTAGCTGATCGCTTTTTCGGCTGATATTGGTCCGACATTGATCGTACGGTCCATAAAAATCCTGTTTCTGGTGAGCAGGTTTTCAAATTCCCTCCAGATTGGCGGAAACTCTTCCAATAAAATATTCAGTTTTTCGAATGCGAGCGGACTCCATTCTCTTTCAAAACCGCCGATCCTTCCCATGTTCGTCGTCAAACGCGCGCCACAGATTTCCTCGTAGATTTCGTAGATTTTTTCACGGTATTGGAATACGTAAAGGAAGCCGGTTAAGGCTCCGGTGTCGACTCCAAGCACCGAGTTACAGATAATATGGTCGGAGATACGTGCCAATTCCATTACGATAACCCTTAAATATTGTGCCCTTTTCGGGACTTCTACATTGAGTGCTTTTTCCAAAGTCATCCACCAGCCCATGTTGTTGATGGGTGACGAACAGTAATTCATCCTGTCGGTCAATGGTGTGATTTGGTAAAAAGGCCTGTTCTCTGCAATTTTTTCGAAAGCACGGTGGATGTAACCAACCGTAGCTTCGCCGTCAACGATGCGCTCGCCGTCCATCAGCAGGATGTTCTGGAAGATACCGTGCGTGGCCGGGTGCGTCGGACCTAAATTGAGGATCGAAAGTTCGCTTCCGTCTTCATTTTTCCGTTTTTCGATGATACCGGCGTATCGTAATTCAGGTGGTAATAATAAGTCTGACATATATTTATTCCAGTAACATTATTAGCAATTGTCTGTTGTTCTTCCGAAGAAACGGTCGTCTTTGTCGGTACGTCCGCCATCTTCCAAAGGGAATTCCTTGCGCATCGGGAACGACACCATTTCATCCATATTCAAAATGCGCTTGAGTTGCGGATGGCTCGCGAAAATGATCCCGAAGAAATCATAGGTTTCGCGTTCCTGCCAGTTGGCGCTTAAAAACAAACTTGAAACGGTTTCGATGGTCGGATTGTCGGCCGGCAAATAGCATTTGATGCGGATCCTGACATTATCCACCCAATTGTGCAGGTGGTATACGACTGAAAATTGTCTTTCGGGAGCAGCATCGGGAAAATGCATGCCGCAAAGTGTCGTCAGGAAATTGAAGCGCAGTGTCTTGTCGTCGCGTAAAAACAGCATGACTTTGTATATTTCTGAGGAATCGACCTCGAAAGTAAGGATGTCGTGAATTTGCTGGAAATCGCTGACTACCGTATCGAATTGATCCGTAAGCAGTTGTTGTATAACAGAATTTTCTAATGCCATTTGATTACTTGATGTTATAAGAAGCCAATAATTCTGTGTATTCCGGGGAACTTCTTCTGCGTACAGATTCGGATCTTACCAAATCCTGCAAACGCATGATGCCGTCTAAAATCTGCTCCGGCCTTGGCGGACAGCCCGGAACGTAAACGTCTACCGGAATGATTTTATCGATGCCCTGTAAAACAGAATACGTATCGAAAATACCACCCGAACAGGCGCACGCACCAACGGAAATGACCCATCTCGGCTCGGCCATTTGTTCGTATACCTGGCGTAAGATCGGCGCCATTTTTTTGGCGATCGTCCCCATGACCAAAAGCATATCGGCCTGTCTTGGCGAGAAACTCATCCTTTCGGAGCCGAATCGCGCGACGTCATAATGCGAAGCCATCGTAGCCATAAATTCAATCCCACAGCATGAAGTGGCAAAAGGCAACGGCCAAAGCGAATTGGCACGCGCCATCCCGACAACGTCGCTTAATTTTGTCGCGAAGAAACCTTCTCCTGAAAATCCTTCGGGAGCCGGTGCATCTGTAATTATTTTTGAATCGCTCATTGTAATTTTTTTAATTCTGACTGCCTGAAATATGAAAACTGCAGCCTGCTATCTGAAACTATTCCCATTCGAGGCCTTTTTTCTTCATCACATAGAAGAAACCGACCAATAGCAATAACATAAAAATGCCCATTTTCATCAGGCCTGCCACGCCCATTTCACGGAAATTGACCGCCCATGGATACATAAAGATCACCTCCACATCGAAAAGCACGAACAGGATGGCAACGAGAAAATATTTTACAGAGAAAGGGATACGCGCATTTCCGACGGATTCGATACCGCATTCGAAATTCTTATCCTTGTTCTTTGAGTGTCTTTTTGGGCCGAGGAAACTAGACACGATGATGGTCATGACCACAAATCCGACAGCAAGTCCCATCTGCATGACAATCGGTAAATAATCGGTTTGATTCGTTTGCATATTGTTGAAGAAAATATGGTTTATTTCGAATCACAAAGATAAGTTTCAATAATTAAATAGCAACGAAAAATTAAATTTTCATCGCAGCATTAACGTTGTAAGTTCCTAATTTTTATTAATTATAAATAAGGAATTTTTCTGTTGGTATTTTTAACAATTCCCAATCCTGATGCAGCATTGACAGCCAATCGCCGAATACCTCAATTTATTGCAAAAAAAAGCGTCCCGAAATCAATCGGAACGCCTAAACATTCATAGGTAACAAAAATAATCTATATATTTTTAGTCTTCAAGCGCTACAACCTGTGCAGCAACTTTACCTTTTCTTCCTTCTTCTTCTTCGTAGCTCACTCTGTCACCTTCGCGAAGTTCTTCCGCTTTGATTCCTGAAGCATGAACGAAGATGTCTTTTCCTGTTTCTTCGTCTGTAATGAATCCGTAACCTTTAGACTCATTGAAAAATTTAACTGTACCTGTACGCATTGTAATTCTGATAAATAATTTATAATGCGACAAATGTAATATTTATAATAATACGAAAGGTCGAACTGTGTTAATTTTTTCTAAAAATTATTGATTTACAACGTTTTCGAAAATTCTATTGAAAAAATTATGATTTTAAATCGGGTTTGATGTATAATTCTGTTAATTGTTGATAGTCAATCACTCACCAATTCAAATTCCAAAAAGGCGATCTTTTATTTGTATTCGAAACGTAAGGTGCCAAAAGCAATAAAGACAGACTTTTTTTCATAATCTAAGGTTTTAAATCGAGTTTGATATGTAATTCCTGCAACTGGGCATTATCGATTGCCGAAGGCGCGTCGATCATCACATCGCGTCCCGAATTGTTTTTTGGGAAAGCGATAAAGTCACGGATGGTTTCCTGTCCGCCCAAAATCGCCACCAAACGGTCGAGCCCGAACGCCAAACCACCATGCGGCGGTGCGCCAAACTGGAATGCGTCCATCAGGAATCCGAATTGGTTTCTCGCTTCTTCCTCGGTAAAGCCTAAATATTTGAACATCAATTGCTGTGTCGCCTTGTCGTGGATCCGGATCGATCCGCCGCCGATTTCGTTTCCGTTGAGCACCATATCATAAGCATTGGCGCGCACTTTCCCCGGATCGGTTTCCAATAATTTCATGTCTTCGGGTTTCGGTGACGTGAACGGATGGTGCATCGCGTGCCAACGGCCGCTTTCTTCGTCGAATTCCAACAATGGGAAATCGACCACCCAAAGCGGTGCGAATTCTGCCGGGTTTCTCAATCCCAATCTTGTTGCGAGTTCCATTCTTAAGGCACTCAATTGCGTCCGTGTCTTATGGGCCGGGCCAGACAATACAAAAATCATATCGCCGGCTTTAGCGCCAGTCGCTTCCGCCCATTTTTTTAAATCGTCCTGGTCGTAGAATTTATCAACGGATGATTTGAAAGTTCCGTCTTCATTGCATTTCACGTAAACCATTCCGGAAGCGCCAACCTGCGGGCGTTTTACCCAATCAATCAGCGCGTCGATTTCTTTGCGGGAGTATTCGCCGCATTTCGGGGCTGCAATCGCAACGACCAATTCCGCCGAATTGAATACGCCAAAATCTTTATGTTGTGCCACAGCATTGAGTTCGCCAAATTCCATCCCGAAACGGATGTCCGGTTTGTCGTTGCCATAGGTTTTCATCGCGTGGTCATAGGTCATTCGGGGGAAATCCGCTACGTCAAGACCTTTGATTTCCTTTAGCAGATGACGGGTCAGCCCTTCAATAATAGTCAGGATATCTTCCTGGTCCACAAATGCCATCTCGCAATCGATCTGTGTGAATTCAGGCTGCCTGTCGGCACGCAGATCCTCATCCCTAAAGCATTTAACAATCTGGAAATAGCGGTCAAAGCCCGAAACCATTAACAGTTGTTTAAAAGTT
>DATHGE010000097.1:0-5717 GCA_035317805.1 Flavobacterium sp.
GGAATTGTTTTCTGTGGGTCCGATTCAAAAAAAGACGATTTGTGGGGTGTAACCGACCATGAGTACGGCCACAGCTGGTTTCCTATGATCGTCGGTTCTAATGAACGGCTGTATGGCTGGATGGATGAAGGTTTCAACACATTCATCAATTCGATCAGCGACGACGATTTCAATAATGGGGAATACAGGGCTCCGGTGCAGGATATTAACCGGGCTGCAAAATACATGACCAATCCGGATCTCGAAACGGTTATGACCACGCCTGACGCCATGCGCGAAAACAGCATCGGAACCTTACTTTATTACAAGCCGGCAGTAGGGTTAAATTTACTGCGCGACCAGATTCTGGGCCAAGAGCGCTTTGATCTTGCTTTCCGTACCTATATTGCGCGCTGGGCGTTCAAACACCCGACCCCGGATGATTTTTTCAGGACGATGGAAAACGTTGCAGGTGAAGATCTCGGCTGGTTCTGGAGAGGCTGGTTTATCAACAATTGGCGTTTGGACCAAAGCATCGGCAAGGTCAAATATTTCAAGAACGATCCAGCAGAAGGTGTCGTCATTACGATTGACAATCTTGAGAAAATGGCCATGCCGGTCGTACTCGATATTAAAATGAAGAACGGCGCAACCGACCATGTGACGATTCCGGTTGAAATATGGCAACGCAACAAAAGTTGGACCTTTAAGCACAATTCAACCACTGAAATTGAAAGTATAACAATCGATCCGAACCATGTATTCCCTGATTTTAATAGTGACAACAACAGTTGGATTGCGGGTAAAGATGTCCTTGAAAAAGACCTGGATCTGCAGCCTTACCTTGGCGTTTATTCCAACAAGCAGGACAAATTTACATTCACAGAGGAAAACAACATCCTGTATGCGCAATACAAAGGCCAACGCCCATTTCCGTTAGAGGCTGACGGTAAGGACAAATTTAAGGATGACACGAACTTCAGTATTCAATTCAGCGAAGACAAATCGTCGTTTGTTTACACGCAAGGCGGAATAGTGGTGACTTATACGAGGGAGAAATAATATTGAACCGTCGCGAAGAAAAGATTTTCTACAATAAAAAAACACCTGCATTTACAGGTGTTTTCTTTTTTTAATTTTATCCATTCCGAACTATTCAATATTGAAATTAATCGGGTAATTGTAAAGGCAGCGGACCGTTTTGCCGTTTTCCTGTGCCGGTATCCATTTTTCATTGAAGGCAGAAAGCACGCGAACCGCTTCGAGTTTTAAGCTTTCTGTCTGTTTGGCTTCGTATTGTTTTTCTTCCTCGGTGGCGATCTTTACCTGTTCGGAAACCACGAGATCTTTAACACTGATGTAAAAGGTGCGCACATCACTCATGCTGCCATCGGGCTCAACGATGAAACTCGCGAATATTTTGATTTTCTTATTCTTAAGGTCGGGAAATTTGAAATTATTGCTGATAAACGCCGAAAGCGTAAACATGCCGTTCTTTAACTGCGGCTTTGCATCGACATCGGGTGTGCGGAAAACTTTCTCGTTGCTGTCGGCTTTGTCAACCGCGCCAGGCTGTGCCGACACGACCATGGCAGAGCAGGAGAGCAGTAAAAAAAAATATTTTTTCATCAAGGATTTTTTTCAAATATAAATATTTTTTTGGTTTGCAGAACAGATAAGCGGCTCAATTCCATCAAAATGAAATGATATGCCATAAAAAAAACCGGCATTGCTGCCGGTCTTATTGTCAATCTTCGTAATAGTTGAAGTCTCCTTCGTCATCCGAGAGCAGTATCTCGACTTTGGTGTTCGTATCCATTTTTTCGTTGATACTGTCTTTCGTTTGAAACGATACGTTAATGAGCCTTTTTCTGCTTCTGAGCAGCGTCATCAGTCTTTCGACCAACTTCGACTCATCAATATTAATAAAATTCTCTTCATCGTTAAGGAGCCTTCCCGGTATTTTGACCGTGACATTTGTTTTGTCCATAAATCTATTTAATTGATTAAAGTTGACTATTCGCATAGCAAGTCAAACAATTGGACAATATAAAATTAACGCACAAACGGCGGTTTTCGTGTTAAATAAGCAGGAATATCTTATACAATTTCGTTTATCAAATCAATTCTTTTAATTTTCGTCAGCATTATTCACCAGATCGGTCTGGTTCCTGAAAACCAACTGCCCATCAAACGCATCAATCAGGATAATGCTGTCGGTCGCTACTTTTCCGGAAAGGATCTCTTTCGAAAGCTGGTTCAATACATCCCTCTGGATCACCCGTTTCACCGGCCTTGCCCCAAACTGCGGATCATAGCCTTTTTCAGATAAATACGCAATCGCCTCAGGTGTCGCATCCATCGTGATGCCTTGCTGCGCGAGCATTTTGGTGACCGATTTCAATTGCAGCCCGACAATTTCTTTGATGTTGCCTGTGGTTAGCGGCGTAAACATTACGATCTCATCGATACGGTTGATGAATTCCGGGCGCACTGTTTCCTTAAGCAGCCCGAGGATCTCAATTTTTGCCGCTTCGGTCGCCGCTTCGATACCGCCCTTGAGGTTTTCAAATTTCTCCTGGATGATTCCGCTTCCCATATTGGAAGTCATGATGATGATGGTATTTTTGAAATCGGCAAGTCGCCCTTTGTTATCCGTAAGCCGGCCTTCATCCAACACTTGCAGCAAAATATTAAAGGTATCCGGGTGCGCTTTTTCAATCTCATCCAAAAGGATTACGGAATAGGGTTTCCTTCGCACGGCTTCGGTCAATTGGCCGCCTTCATCATAACCCACATATCCCGGAGGCGCGCCTACCAAACGGCTCACACTGTGGCGTTCCTGGTATTCGCTCATGTCAATCCGGGTCATGGCATTTTCATCGTCGAACAGGTATTCGGCGAGTGCTTTGGCCAATTCCGTTTTTCCGACCCCGGTGGTTCCGAGGAATAAAAACGTTCCGACCGGTTTCTTCATATCCTGCAATCCCGCACGGCTTCTGCGCACAGCATCGCTCACGGCCTCGATCGCTTCTTCCTGGCCAACGACCCTATTGTGCAGTTCGTCCTCGAGCCTTAATAATTTTTCACGCTCGCCCTGCAACATTTTCATAACGGGGATTCCGGTCCATTTGGCTACGACTTCGGCGATGTCTTCGCGTGTCACTTCTTCTTTAATGAGTGAGGTTCCCGATTGGTTTTCCTGCAATTGTTTCTGCAGATCATCCAGCCTGGCTTGTGCTTCTTTAATTTTTCCATAACGTATTTCAGCTACCTTACCATAATCGCCTTCCCGCTCGGCGCGTTCTGCCTCGTATTTAAAGTCCTCGATCTCGGTCTTCACCGCCTGGATTGCATCCACAACATCTTTCTCCGACTTCCATTTGGCAAAAATCTCGTTGCGGTCTTCCTTCATATTGGCGAGTTCCATGCCCAGGCCTTTGAGCTTGCTTTCGTCGTTTTCGCGTTTGATCGCTTCTATTTCGATCTCGAGCTGCATGATCTTGCGGTCGAGTACGTCGAGCTCTTCGGGTTTGGAGTTGATTTCCATCCGAAGTTTAGACGCCGCTTCGTCCATCAGGTCGATCGCCTTATCTGGCAGGAAACGGTTGGTGATGTAACGCTGTGACAATTCCACGGCCGCAATGATCGCATCGTCCTTGATTTGTACCTTATGATGGGTTTCATATTTTTCCTTGATGCCGCGTAAGATGGAAATCGCACTTTCGGTATCGGGCTCGTCGACCATAATTTTCTGGAAACGCCTTTCAAGCGCTTTGTCTTTCTCGAAATATTTCTGGTATTCGTCCAAAGTCGT
Organism: Flavobacterium sp.; assembly: GCA_035317805.1. Lineage (GTDB taxonomy): Bacteria > Bacteroidota > Bacteroidia > Flavobacteriales > Flavobacteriaceae > Flavobacterium. The sequence goes on from DATHGE010000097.1 coordinate 3,797, forward strand.
CGCCCCGATTGCGCGCAATTCGCCACGTGCCAATGCCGGTTTCAGGATATTCGCCGCATCCATCGCGCCTTCGCCGCCGCCGGCTCCAACCAAGGTATGGATTTCGTCTATGAAAAGCACAATGTCACCTTCGGCGGAAGTCACTTCTTTTACGACTGCTTTGAGCCGTTCCTCAAATTCCCCTTTGTATTTGGCTCCGGCTATGAGTGCGCCCATATCCAAAGAAAAAACGATCTTGTCCTTTAAGTTTTCGGGAACGTCGCCGTCAACAATCCTATGTGCCAACCCTTCTGCGATTGCCGTTTTACCGACACCGGGTTCACCCACGAGCATCGGGTTGTTTTTGGTTCGCCGCGTCAGGATCTGCAGCACGCGACGGATTTCCTCATCGCGCCCGATAACCGGATCGAGCTTTCCGTCTTTGGCAAGCTCGTTGAGGTTTTTGGCGTATTTGTTTAAGGCGTTGTAGTTTTCCTCGGCCGAGGCGGAAGTCACCCTTTCGCCTTTGCGCAGTTCCTCAATCGCCGATTGCAGGCCTTTTTCGGTGACGCCCTGATCCTTTAAGATTTGCGCCACTTTGCTTTTCGACTTGAAGATCGCCAATATTAAATGTTCGATCGAAACGTATTCGTCGTTCATTTTTTTTGCGATGATTTCTGCCTCGTTCAAAGTGGCATTGGCATCGCGCGAAAGGGCGAGGTTACCTCCCGAAACCTTCGGGAAGCTTTGTATGGTACTGTCGAGGATTTGTTCAAACAGCGGCACGTTCACATTGAGCTTCTTGAGGATAAAAGGCGCCACGTTCTCATCGACCTCAAAAATCGCCTTAAAGATGTGCTCATTCTCAATTTGCTGCTGCCCATAGCTTTGTGCGAGCAATTGTGCCTGCTGCAAAGCTTCCTGGGATTTAATGGTTAATATATTTATATTCATAATTCGTTAATTTAAATACTAATGGATTTGTGTTTTGTAACTTTACCGCCGCATTTCAAATTGCATTCCAATACGAATAATCTGACTTTTTGTCCATAACTCCTTGATTTGTAATGACAAAAAGTCGTAAACTACGACATTATGGGTTTTTTCAACAATACAGCCGGAAATTCAGGGACAATGGAGTGGGAGACGCTCAGCGATGTTTCCCAGCTCGACGATATCATCGAAGCCTCGAAAGAAAAACCGGTCGTGATCTTCAAGCACAGCACGCGCTGCAATATCAGCAGAATGGCGCTGAGGCAGTTCGAAAACGAATTCGACCTGAAAGATAAAGTTACGCCCTATTGTTGAGATTTGCTCGCTTACAGGGAAGTTTCGAACGGAATTTCACAGCGATTTAACGTGATGCACCAATCGCCGCAAGTGCTGCTGATTAAGGATGGCGTTTCGGTTTATGATGTATCGCATGAAGGTATTGATGCGCAGGCTTTGGGGCGGAGAATCTAAACGATTAGCCCCATTTGGCAATAATCTCCAGTAGTGCCGCTTTAAAGCCGGCAAAGAATTTCTTGTCGCGGAAGGAAGGTACTAAAACCTCGTCAACAATCTGTTGGCTTTCCGTCTTATCGATGTTTTTGGAAGTCGAGCAGGAAGTCGATACCTGTACCTTATGCATCTGCAGCGAAAGTACAATACTCAAACCGCCATTTCCATCACGGCCAACGCCCCAGTAATCCGACAGCCCCATAGCATAGCCATTGAGCCCGAAGTAAGGGTAAACGCCGTCTACAATCGCAATGACGATCTCATTGTTGGTTTTGGCCTTGAAGTCTGACATGATCTGCTCCAACCCGGCTGTCTCGGCTGCCGTTAAAATGTTCTGGTAGTCGTTGACAAAGCCCTTGCGCTTCGGGAAGCCTTTGGTTGCAAGCTTTGCAGCGTTTGATTTTGGATCGAATTTTTTCTCGCGGTCTTTACACGGCGC
>DATHGE010000098.1:0-2166 GCA_035317805.1 Flavobacterium sp.
CACTTTTATCCATTACAATGGCTTTCCACTTGTCGTACGAAATCATGATCAGCCAAATGTTGGCGATTAATAAGGCCATGGTCATGATCAATTCGCCGGTTTCGTTGGTTTCGAGAAACAGATGGAAAAGGAAAATATTAATTGTGAGCGGCAATGCGACAATGGCACCGATCATCCAGAAAACCTGGCTCAGGATCAAAGCTCCGGCGAGCAGTTCGGCAAATCCGAGGAATTGCCAGAAATAATTGGTCTGCTTCATCCCGAAGATGTAATTTTTAATCATCAGGATGTCGGTGGTTGGCGCGACTTCTTCTCCGGCTTTTACTTGTTCGATGATGGAATCCGGCTGTGGGATTGGTTTTTGGAATTTCTGGATTCCGCCGTAAGCCAGCATTCCGCCAAGGAAAATCTTTAAAAGTATGTTGAGTATTTTGAATTTTAATCCGGAGGTAAAGTTTGCACTCATAAGTTTATTTAGAATGGTTATTAATAATTTTCGACAAATATATTTTATTATTTTTAATTATTCTAAATAAAAATACATATTTTTGCAACAGAAATTTATAACCAATTAAGTATGAAAAGACTACTATTTTCGGCTTTCGTTTTGCTTACAACGCTCAACAGCAACGCCCAGAACAACAAAAAAAAGGAAGACATCAAGGCCATCAAATCGATGTGTGGCTGTTATGAAGTGAAGTTCAACTTCGCAGAAACCTTCCAGTACAGCAAAGACGAAAAATACGTGCCATCCAAAACCAAATACGATTACGGCCTCGAATGGGTCGAGCTTGTGGAAGACCAGCCCAACAAAATTGTGATGCAGCATCTATTGATCGTGAGCGACTCTATGATCATCAAGCACTGGCGACAGGATTGGGAATTTGAAAACACCAAATTGTACAGTTTCTATAAAGACACGAGCTGGAAATTCAAGACGCTTTCGCCAGCTTCCGTCAAAGGGCAATGGACACAGCGCGTTTATCAGGTTGACGATAGTCCAAGATATGAAGGCTCTTCCACATGGGTTCATGTTGACGGAAGGCATTATTGGGAAAACACCACCGATGCGCCGTTGCCGAGAAGGGAATATACAATTCGCAAGGATTACAACGTGCTGAACCGCACCAACGTCCATGAAATCACCAAAGACGGCTGGATCCACGACCAGGACAACATCAAGATTATCCGCGACGACAACGGAAACGACGTAATCCTCGCCAAAGAAAAAGGACATGACGTCTATACAAAAGTGGCCGATTCCAAATGCGCTTCAGCACAGAAATATTGGGCTGAGAACAAAAATGTCTGGAAGAATGTACGCGACAAATGGAGCACCATTTTTGCCCGTAATAAAGACCTGAATCTTGAGGCAACTGTAAAAAACCAGCCGCTATACAACTATCTGTTCGAATTGAAACCGACTGCAACCAAAGCAGAAAGCGATAAGATCATCGACAGTTTTGTAAAGAACTAAACGATATTCAAAATCAAAAAAACCCGGATTCCAATTGATTGGAATCCGGGTTTTTTTATCCTCAGAGTCTAAAGCCGCAGGCGTCTCTAACTGCGTGGCAAAAAAATCTCCGCCATCATGCAACGCGCACTTCCGCCGCCACAGGCTTCAATCGTGTCAAGGCTCGAGCTTAAGATTTCAGCGTGCTTTTCCAATTTCGAAATCTGTTCTGCCGTCAAACTTTGGTGTGCCGCCGCGCTCATTACAAGATAGCGCTTGTCGTTGGCCCCGCGCACTTCGAGCATATTTCCGGCAAAATTATTGACCTGGTCTTCGGTGATGAAAATGATTTCCTTTTTATCTTCCTTCAGGTTGTCAAGCACGTGCTTGCGTTCTTTCTTATCATCGATGCAATCGGCACAGATCACCGCAAAAGTTTCCCCAAGACACATCATCACATTGGTATGGTAAATCAGTTTGCGCTCGCCGCCAACGGTTTGGAAAGCTTCAAAAATCACCGGCGCCATGTCGAAATCCTCGCAGAATTCAATAAACAGTTCCTCATCCGCTCTCGGCGACAACGCACAATAGGCCTTGCCGTTCGCGCGGTCGAGCAATAAGCTTCCGGTGCCTTCAAGGAAATAACCGTCGGCTTCCGCTTCGGTATAATCGACGATATTCTCGACCTGAAAGCCTTTGTCTTCGAGGAT
>DATHGE010000099.1:0-9026 GCA_035317805.1 Flavobacterium sp.
ACGCTGCAGATCTGCGGCAATAAATCGGCTCCTTTTTCGCCAACGAGCCTGCCTATAAAAGTGAACAGCGGCTTGCTGGGGTCGAGGTTGAATTGTTCGCAGAGGAATTTTTTATTTTTGGCTTTTCCGGCTTTGAAATCCTTGAGTTTGTAATGGAATTCGAGCATCGGATCGGTCGCGGGATTCCATACTTCAGTATCGATACCATTGAGGATTCCGACCGATTTGGGACGTTCGTACCGCAGCAGGTTTTCCAACCCATTGGCGTCATAACTGATCTCGTCAAGGTAACTCGGTGAAACCGTCGTGATTTTCCAGGCGCATTTTATTGCGGAGGCGAGCGGATTGATGATGCCGTTCCATTCGATAAAGCCCAACATCAGGCGGTTGAAATCGGGAATGTAAGACAGCTTGTCAAACCCGAACCAGCCTTGGTATTGCCCGTTATGGATGGTCAAAACCGTTGGCGTCGCTTTGAGATTTTGATAATTGTAGCAATGCGAAACCATAAACGGGATAAGCCCGGTATGGTGGTCGTGGCAATGGATCAGATCCGGTTTCTGGCCGGTTTCGGTGAGCCAGTTCAGGAATGCGATCTGGAAAGCCGTGAAGCGTTCGGTATCGTCTTCATAAGAATATACATTGGGACGGTCGAAAAGATCGGGAATCGCAATGAGGTACAATTCAAACCCGAGCTTGTTGGTTTTTTCACGAAGCACGGAATAACTGAAAATGAAACTGCCGAGGCGCAATTGCCCGTGGTGCACTTTCTCAAACGCATTCTCGTTCGTAAATTTATTGTCATAGCCCGGAACGACGACTTTTGCGTTGTGCCCGAGCTGATTTTGGTATTTTGGCAACGCGCCTACAACATCTGCCAGTCCGCCCACTTTGGCAACAGGATAGCATTCGGCACTGATGTGAAATAGCTCCATCTTATTTCCATTTAATATTACACCCGACGCTCGGTTTTTGTGGCGATGCCAGTGTCCGGTTATAAATCACGGCATCAATCGCGGCGCGCAGGTCGTTTCCGCTGAGCGGGATATTATTTCCGGGGCGGGAATCATCCAATTGTCCGCGGTAGAACAATCTGTCCTGGTTGTCAAACAGGAAAAAATCGGGTGTGCACGCGGCGTCGAAAGCTTTCGCAACTTCCTGGTTTTCATCATAAAGATAGGGAAAATCTATTTTATTTTTGAACGCAAATTCGGTCATCAATTCGGGCGCATCCTGCGGGTATTTCACCACATCATTGCTCGAAATGGCAATTACTCCAATGCCTTGTACGCGATAATCATTGGCAATCATCACGACTTCACTCACGACATGGTGCACAAACGGGCAGTGGTTGCAGATGAATAAAACCAAAGTGCCTTTGCTGCCTTTGAGTTCTTCAAAAGAATAATGGTTGCTGGAATTGGTATCTTTGAGGCGGAATTCCGGTGCCGGAGTTCCAAGCGGTAACATATTCGACGGTGTTTGTGCCATTTCAGTTCAGGATTCGATGTTGAAAATGCTGAAGTCAACATTCAAGAACTAAAAGTAGGAAATAAAACTGACAAATCCCATAACGACAACGTTATCGCCGAAACTTGCCGAAAATTTAATAATTTTGAAACCATAATATATTGAATATGGACTTAACGTGGGTCGAATTTGAAAAAACCGACATGCGTGTCGGAACGATTATAGAAGTGAACGATTTTCCCGAAGCGCAAAAACCAGCCTTCCAGCTGACCATTGATTTTGGAAGTGAAATCGGAATCCGGAAATCATCGGCGCAAATTACGAAGCGTTATGCGAAAGAAGATCTTTTGGAGCGTCAAGTCATTGCAGTGGTCAATTTTCCGAAAAAGCAGATTGGGGAATTCATGAGCGAATGTCTGGTGCTTGGCGCGGTAGGAGCGGAAGGCGATGTGGTTTTATTGAATCCTGATTTTGTGGTGGAAAACGGTTTGCGGATCGGCTGATTGATTTTCTTAAAAATAAAAAGTCCGGAAATCTGTTGACTTCCGGACTTTTTATTTTGAATCAGGGAACGATTTAAATATCGTCAAAGCTGATATCAGTAAAACTGCTGACCGTCGATTCGCCTGCTTCGGCTTTTTCAGTCTGGTATTCTTTTTTGAAATCTTTCTGGTGTCTTTCGGAAATCACTTCTTCGCCCTTGTGGTTCAGCACGTATGAAGTCATGTCGTTGAGAATTTCAGCGAAGGCTGCAAAATCTTCTTTATATAAGTAAATCTTGTGTTTTTTGAAATGAAACGATCCGTCTTCTTCGGTAAATTTTTTACTTTCTGTGATCGTGATGTAGTAATCATCGGCCTTGGTAGCCCTGACATCGAAGAAGTAAGTCCTTCTTCCGGCTCTTAAAACTTTAGAAAAAATTTCCTCTTTTTCTAACATGTCGTGTTCTCTCATAATCCTTCTATCCGTTTAATGTGTTTGGTTTAATTTCAATTCAAAAATGATAAAAAAACGATTACAAAACAACAATTAGGTTAATTCTTTTTCGGAAAGTTGTTTCAAATACAATTCTTTGTAATAACCATCCTGATTTACAAGTTGATTATGAGAGCCTTGCTGGATGATTTCGCCTTCTTCGAGAATGATGATCTTATCGGCATTTTTTGCAGAAGAAACCCTGTGACTCACAATGATTGTCGTCTTGTTTTTACAGAATTCGAGCAGGTTGTTGAGTATCGTTTCTTCGGTCTCGGTGTCGACTGCCGATAGGCAATCGTCGAGCAATAAAATCTCAGGGTCTTTGATGATGGCGCGTGCAATCGAAACGCGCTGCTTCTGTCCGCCCGAAAGCGTGATGCCGCGTTCGCCGAGAATGGTTTCGTACTGCATCGTGAAGTTGGCGATATTGTCATGCACCACGGCTTTTCTCGCCGCATCGATCACTTCGTCTTCGCTCGCTTCTTCTTTCCCAAATTTGATGTTGTTTTTAATCGTATCCGAAAATAAAAAGGCATCCTGCGGCACAATACCGATACTGTTTCTGAGGTCAAACAGGTTGACGTTTGCGATTTTTTGGTCGTCGATTAGAATCTGTCCGCTGCTCACGTCATACAATCGGCTGATCAGCGACAGGACGGTCGATTTCCCCGAGCCGGTTTTCCCAAGTATCGCCAAAGTTTCCCCTTTATTAATGGTGAACGAAACATTTTTCAATGCGGTGATGTGCGTATCGTCGTAGGTGAAAGTCACATTTTCGAACGCAATGGAACCATTAATTTCGGAATGCCCGGGATTGTTATTTACAATTTCGGGCTGGATTTTTAAAAACTCGTTGATCCGTTTTTGCGACGCCTCGGCTTCCTGAACCATAGACGAAACCCAACCCAATGAGGCAACCGGCCAGGTAAGTTTGTTGACATACAGGATAAATTCGGCGATCGTACCGATGCTGGTGATACTGCCGTTGATATACATCATGCCGCCGACATAAATTACGACCAGGTTGCTCACGCCGATAAGTGCGATCATCAACGGCCCGAAGAGCGACTGGACTTTGGCCAGGCTCATGCTTTTTTCCTTGCTTTCAATCGACAAATCGGTCATGTTGTTCTGGTGCTGGTCTTCGAGCGAATAGGCTTTGATGACACGGATTCCGGAAAATATTTCCTGTGTAAAGCTCGATACTTTGGAAAGATATTGCTGGAAAATCGTACTCCTTTTATTGATTTCCGAACTCAGCTTGAATATCGTATACGACAATAACGGAAGCGGCAATAAAGTGTAAAGCGTCAGTTTTCCGGAAACGTTGCACATGTAGACAATGACAATCGCAAAGGAAATAAAGGTGTTGATGGCATACATGACGGCCGGGCCAACATACATGCGGACTTTCCCGACATCTTCACTGATCCTGTTCATTAAATCACCGGTGCGGTTTTGCTTGTAAAAGCTCTGCGACAGCTGTTCGTATTGACGGAAAACCTCGTTCTTAAGATCAAACTCTACATGGCGCGACATCACGATCAATGTCTGGCGCATCAGGAAAGTAAGGAAACCGGCGATGATCGTCGTTCCGATAATGAGGAGAATATTGTGCGTTAATTCGGCCTGGACAAAGGCAACATCGACTTTTCCGGCGTGTTTCGTGTGCTCTTCAATCGCCTTGAATGACTTGCTGATAAGCTTTGGCGTAAACAGGGAGAAGATTTGGGCTACAATTGTGATGATTATTCCGAGCAAAAAATGGTATTTGTATTTGACGAAATATTTATTTAAATATTGTAATTCTTTCATTTTATTATGATAATCTGCGCTTAAAATTTACGAATGGATTAAAAATACTGCAAAATGTTTATTTAGAGAATATTCAGTATATGCTCATTTTATTAACAAATCTGTAATTAATGATAAAAGTATTCAACTTTTCTGATTTTAATCTTAATTTTGCAGAGTCTTTTTGAAAAATTGACAAAAGCTAAAATTTTAAAAATTATGACTACAGAAATCACAACCGCAAAAGAGCTTCACAAAATTGATCCTGTTTTCGGACAGCTGTCTTTTGACAATCATGAGCAGATTGTTTTTTGCAACGACAAAGATACTGGTTTAAAAGCAATAATCGGAATTCATAACACAGTTTTAGGACCTGCGCTCGGCGGAACCAGAATGTGGAAATACGCCAATGAATGGGAGGCTTTGAACGATGTTTTGAGGCTTTCAAGAGGAATGACTTATAAATCAGCAATTTCAGGTTTGAACCTTGGCGGCGGAAAAGCCGTAATCATCGGCGACTCCAAAATTGACAAGACACCGGAAATGATCACCAAATTCGGCGAATATGTAAATTCCCTCAGCGGAAGATACATCACGGCCGAAGATGTCGGGACGACCACCGAAGATATGGACCGCATCAACGATGTGACCAAATTCGTAACGGGAATCTCAGAATCGCGCGGCGGATCCGGAAATCCATCTCCTGTGACGGCTTTTGGCGTCTATATGGGAATGAAGGCGGCAGCGAAATACCAATTCGGTTCAGATAACCTTTCCGGAAAAAAAGTAATGGTTCAGGGAATCGGCCACGTGGGCGAAACTTTGGTCGATTATCTGACGAAAGAAGGCGCACTGGTGCAGATTACCGATTTGAGCCAAAGTCGTCTTGACGAAGTCAGCAAAAAATACGACGCACAGATTTTCACCGGAAACGATTTGTATTCTGCCGATGTCGATATCTACGCGCCTTGTGCGCTTGGTGCAACGATCAACGATGAAACAATCGATAAAATCAAGGCAAGAGTGATTGCCGGAGCGGCCAATAACCAATTGGCAAACGAACAGGTTCACGGAAAAATCCTTAAGGAAAAAGGCATTTTATACGCGCCGGATTTCTTAATCAACGCCGGTGGAATCATCAATGTATACGCAGAAATCGTCGGATACGACAAAGCAGAATCGATGAGAAGGACCGAAAATATCTATAACACGGCCCTTGATTTGTTCAACTTTGCCGAAACCAACGGATTAACAACTTATCAGGCAGCATTGGCCATGGCCGAAAAACGCATCGCCGACAAGAAAAAAGAAATCGCGAAATAATTGATTTAGCATTTCAATATTATTACTATTTTTGCGGAGCGAAAGATTTTCTTTCGCTCCGCTAATTTTAAAAAGTTCTTACCAGGTGTTAAACAGAAGACATATCCGTGTTAAAGTGATGCAATCCATCTACGCGATGCATCAGAATGGTTCCGATAATTTGGAAAAAGAAGAGAAATTTCTGCTCTTCAGTATCGAGAGCATTCAGGATTTATACCTTATCATGCTTTCGGCGCTGATCGAAATCAGGAAAAAAGAGATCAACTTTCTCGAGAAATCCAGCAAGAAACACATCGTATCCGCCGAAGACAAAAACCCGAACAGAAAATTCGTCAACAATGCCATCCTCGAGTTGCTTTCCGAAAACAATTCGCTGAGTATCGCCCTGGAAAACCGCAAAATCAACAACTGGACGCTCAACGACGATTACATTAATATCTTACTTGCTGCCATCAAGGAAAGCGAATTGTATGAGAATTACATGCAAAACCGCAATAATAACTTTGAGGAAGACCGACAATTTATTGCCGATATATTCGAACTGATTGCATCGAATGACAAGCTCTACGATTACCTTGAAGATTACAAACTCACCTGGGTGGATGATATTCCGCTTGTGAATACGCAAATCATGAAGCAGCTCAAAGGGATCAAATCGGCAGCGGATGATTCTTTCCGCGTCCCGAAATTGTATAAGGATATGGAAGATAAGGAGTTTGTTTCGAACCTGTTCCGAAAAACGGTATTGAACGAAACAGAACTTTCCAAAGAATATATCGATAAGACGCCAAACTGGGATACGGAAAGGATAGCAGAAATCGACACGATCATCCTCAAAATGGCGATCTGTGAATTCCTCAAATTCCCGTCCATTCCGGTAAAGGTCACAATTAACGAATATTTAGAAATCGCAAAGGAATATTCAACCCCGAAAAGCAGTATTTTTATCAACGGAATTTTAGACAACCTTGTCAAAGAATTCACCGCCAATAAAAAACTAGTAAAAACCGGCAGGGGTTTAATGTAAACCAAATTATATTATGATGAAAAGAATCATTTTTCTATTTGCAATCGGGACTTTCGCGCTTACAACTTCGTGTAAAAAAGAAACGGCAATTCAGGATTCTACTACTGAAACTGCAGCGCCAATGCCTTCAACTGCGATTGAAGAAGATACCGTAAATCCGACACCGAATATCGGTCCGCCGCCATTACCCGAATCCAATACGCCGCCACCGGCCAACGGAAAATATCCGGTAATGACTTTCGAGAAAACCGACCATGATTTTGGTACGATCAAAGAAGGTGACAAAGTAGTTTATGTTTTCAACTTCAAAAATACAGGCGAAGCCGATTTGCTGATTTCGAATGCAGTTGGCTCTTGCGGCTGTACGGTTCCCGAATTTCCGAAAGAACCTGTAAAACCGGGCGAATCGGGTAAAATAAAAGTCTCGTTTAATTCTGCAGGAAAACACGGCAACCAACAGAAAAATGTGACCATGGCCACGAACACCAAAAGTGGCAAAGAAATTTTAAACATTAAAGCATCAGTAACACCAAAAGCGGAATCCGGCATTACAGGACAATAAAATTATGGGAAATTATACGTTATACATTCAGATTGGACTTATGGTCGTGATCATTTATTTTTTTATGTTGAGACCACAGCAGCGAAAAATAAAACAGGAAAAAGCATTCGAAAGTCAGATTAAAGTAGGCGACAAGATCATTACGAAAAGCGGTATCCACGGTAAAATTGCAGAGCTCTCAGAGAAAACCGTTATCATCGAAACCATGTCAGGCAAACTCAAAATGGAACGCTCTGCACTTTCATTAGAATTGAGCGCAACTTTGAACAAGCCTGCCGAAGTGAAGAAATAATTTCAGATGGCAGATTTCAGATGAGAGCCGGCTGTCCCTAAAATAAAAAAACCGTTTCAATTGAAACGGTTTTTTTCTGCAATATAATTACTATAGTTTTCGGTAACCTGCTGTCTGAAATCTGCCACCTGATATCTATTTTTACCTGTATTTATCATTAAGTCCGATGCCATCCCGAATCATCGGAAGGACTTTTTCAATCCGTGAAAGTTTCGTTTTTTCCTGTTTGGCTTCTGCTACATATTCTGCAAATTCCCTTTGTTTGAAAGGCGTAAACTTTGCGAAATCACCCGTAAGGTTTTCCTTTCCCAAAGCCAGTTTCAAAATTTCGGGAACTTCAAAGCTTTTGGATTTCTGTTCGGGCGGAATAGTCTTTCCCGCTTTCTCATTGGCAATCGCTTCTTCAAGGTATTGCAGGATAAGCTTCTCATCCAATTCGGCAGCCGAAGCAAACCGCCATTGGCGCAGCGATTTCGTCACGCCTTCGTTGGCATTCACAAGCAATTTTTTCGCGTCTTTGAGGAAAACGCCATTGAAGAACCAGATCGTAAAGTAATTTTTAAAGCCGCCGATTCCCACAACGTTTTTGTTATTCACCGTATAAACCGGCCCGCCCCATTTTTCGGTTTCAATCAATTCCGTCTTGTTGATGATGGCTTTAAGCAATTCGAGCTCTTCGGCCCAGCCGCTTACTTTATCCCAGATGTGTTTTTCTTCCATAAGAAAAGATTTATTGGGCTCAAATATAATTCAAAATGATGCTTTTTAGTACATTTCCCTTTCAGGTTCTAAAAACTTTGCCACGAATTGCACAAATTTTCACAAATTAATTCGTGCTAATTTGTGCAATTCGCGGCAAATAAATTAAGTCTTACAATCTTGCAGACTTTTAGTCTGCTAATCAAAAATGGACTGAAAGTCTACAGTGATTTATTTAGACTTTGAGATGTTTTATCGCTTTGTCTTCTCTTTTCCTTTCGAAGTGAAATCGGTAGTCGCTGTCAATTCGGCAATGCGCACAATCACATCGATCGCTTTCTGCATGCTTTCCACCGGAACATATTCGTATTTGCCATGGAAATTATGCCCGCCCGCGAAAATATTTGGGCACGGCAATCCCATATACGACAGCCTGCAGCCGTCGGTTCCGCCACGGATTGGTTTGATCAGCGGCTTGATTCCCAAATCGGTCATCGCCTTTTCGGCCAGATCCACGATATGCATCACAGGCACCACTTTTTCCTTCATATTGTAATATTGGTCCTTGATTTCGGCAACCACAATATCTTCCCCGAATTGCCGGGCGAATTTCTTATTGATTTTTTTGACGATGTCATGGACCAGCTCTTTTCGCTTCTTGAATTTCTTCGCATCGTGGTCGCGGATAATCATTTCCACCTTGCTTTCCTCAATGCTCCCCGAAAGCCCGGTAACATGGAAGAAACCTTCATAGCCTTTGGTTTCCTGTGGCGTTTCGCCTTTCGGAAGCTTGTTGATGAAATGGTTCGCAATCAGCATCGAATTGATCATCTTTCCCTTGGCATAACCCGGATGCACACTTTTTCCCTTGAAAGTGATTT
>DATHGE010000100.1:0-7407 GCA_035317805.1 Flavobacterium sp.
TGATGAAAACGTTGTCCTTTGTTTTGGTTTCGATAATGACGTCTAGCTGCTGGATTTTGAGATTCACGCGGCCGGCAATGCGATCAAAAAGTGGAATCTTGAGCTGAAGCCCGGAATTGCGCACACTCAGGAATTTCCCAAAGCGCTCCACAACCACGGCAGATTGTTGTTTTACGGTGAAAAAGGAGGACAGGAAAACGAATAGTACGATGACTAAAAAAATTATAGTTCCAATGTTCATAAGGCTATAATTAAGTTTAAAAATTACCGTTAAATTACGAAAAATAATCTAGGTTTGCTTTTTATTAAAATTATATGAAAAAGATATTTCTTACAGCGGCCTTGTTAGTTGCGGTTGCCGCTTCGGCACAATATGGCTATAGGGATTCGAACCGGATCGGGATCACGGTCGGGATCAACCAATTTGACCTTTCGACGAGTAATTTTTCGACAAAACCGGGAACTGGCTGGAACGCCGGACTTTCGATTCGCGGAAATTTCTACAATGATTTTGACATGGTTTATGCAATGCAATTCAGCGAAAACAATTTCTCTGTACCGACAATTAATGCGGCTTTGCAGAAAGAGGATGTGAAATACAAATTGCCGTCGGCGCAGATTTCACTCATGCTGAGCTATAAAATTATTGAAAATCACCTGAGCGTGGAAATTGGGCCGATGATCCAGGTGAACGATAAATTCAAAATCGATGAAGACACGAACAAGACCAACACCATCGTCGGAACTTCGCTTGAAGCGCAGGACATTACAAAAATCTCCAAATTCAATTTTTATCCTGCAGTCGGAATTACCGCCGGGGTAAGGCATTTCAGGGCGAATATCCAGTACCAGTATGGTGTGACGAATATTTTAGGAAATCTCAATGACGACGGATTGGGCGTGAATTTTAAAGGTCACGCCGGAATCCTGAGCGGAAACCTTATTATTTACCTGTAAAATGAAAAAGCTCCTCCTGTTTTTATTATTGTTAGGCGCCAATGCTTTCGCGCAGCAATTCATCCAGAAAAAGGATGGGACCAAAATCATTGTTGCCGACGGCTCGATCCATATTGAACCTTCCAGCAAACGCATCGGCTATCTGCTTAAAGATGACCAGAAAGAATACCATGTCAAGTTTAAGGAACTCGATTTCGCTTCTTACGGAGAAACACTTTTCAAAGCGTTTACGGTAGAAAAAAAGACAAAGGGCTTTTATGTAATCGCCGAAAATAATGGGAAAACATTGGTCCTGAACAAACAAAAAAGGGTCAAAAGCCGCGGTGGTTTCGAATCGAGTTATGTTCATTATGAGCTTGGCGTATTGGATGCGGCCGGGAATTATGCCGGAGAAATCCTTTCGTTTACCAATGAAACCAGCAACACCAGTGCTGAAACCAGAAGCAAAATCATTCCGATGGTCAAGGCTCAGCTTGCCGATTGCCCGAAGCTTCTCGAGAAGATTGTATTGTTTGAAAGTCCGCCCAGCGATACCAAAAATACCATGATCCTGGTTTTTCTGGACACACCGGTTTTGGTAAAATGCAATTAATAAAAAAGCTCCCGATTGAGGAGCTTTTTATTTTTATAAAGTTTCGATAGCCTTTTGGATTCTCGAAATCGTTTCGTCTTTTCCGATGAGTTCGACAATATCAAACAAATGCGGGCCTTTTAACGCGCCAACCAAACTCAAACGGAACGGCTGCATCACTTTGCCCATCCCGATTTCATGCTGCGTCATCCAATCCTTTACAACAGTTTCTATGTTGTGTGAATTGAAATCTTCGATGTTTGCTAAAACTTCAATGAGTTGGTTCATTAAAACCGGCGTTTCCTCTTTCCAGTTTTTGGAAGCTTTTTCATCGTAAGAATCAGGCGCCACAAAAAAGTAATCGCTCAAATCCCAGAATTCTGAAACGAAATGTGCCCGTTCTTTAATTAACCCGACTATTTTTGTTATTTCGACGAAGGAGAAATTTCTTCCGGTATTTTTACTTTCGACAAAAGGAGCAAAGGCTTTCGCCAATTCTGAATCGTCCTTTCTGATTAAATACTGGTGGTTGAACCAACGGTTTTTTTCGGGATCGAATTTCGCTCCGGCCTTGTGCACGCGGCTCAGATCGAAAGCTTCAACAAGTTCTTCCAAAGAAAATAATTCCTTGTCGGTTCCGTCATTCCAGCCCAAAAGCGCCAGGAAATTGATTACGGCTTCGGGAAAAAAACCTTTCTCGCGATAACCCGACGAAATGCCTTCTTCGGTTTTCCATTCGAGCGGAAACACCGGAAATCCCAGTTTATCGCCATCGCGTTTGGATAATTTTCCGTTTCCGATTGGTTTCAAAATTAACGGCAAATGCGCAAATTCAGGTGCTTCCCATCCGAACGAACGGTACAATAAAACGTGCAATGGCATAGACGGAAGCCATTCTTCTCCACGGATCACATGCGTCGTTTCCATCAAATAGTCGTCGACGATATTGGCCAAGTGATAAGTTGGCATGCCGTCGCTTTTGAAAAGAACCTTATCATCCAAAAGATTCGTTTCGAATTGAATGTCGCCGCGAATGATGTCATTCAGATGCAAAGTCTCACCAACAGGCGTCTTGAAACGGATGACATAATCTTCGCCCGCCGCAATCCTTTCGGCAACTTTATCTGCCGTATTGGTAAGCGAATTGTCGAGTTTTTCGCGGTTATGATGGTTGTAGATGAAAGTTTTGCCCTGTTCTTCGTGTTGTTTCCTGTGGAAATCCAGCTGTTCTGCAGTATCAAAAGCATAGTACGCATTTCCTGACGCAATCAGCATATCGGCATATTGACGGTAGATTTCCTTTCTTTCGCTTTGGCGATACGGGCCGAATTTTTCGTTTTTGCCGACGGTTTCATCAGGTGAAATTCCGAGCCATTCCAACGCTTCGAGGATGTAAGCCTCAGCTCCCGGGACATAACGGTTCTGGTCGGTATCTTCCACACGCAGGTAGAAAACGCCGCCGTGCTTTTTCGCAAAAAGGTAATTGAACAATGCGGTGCGGACGCCGCCAATATGTAAAGGTCCGGTCGGACTTGGTGCAAAACGCACACGAACTTGCTTTGACATTGAAGTGAAATTTTGCGCAAAGATACGATTTCAAATGCATTGTGATTGTCCAAAAATATTGCGATTTATTTAACCTTTAGCAATTCAGATAAAATCGTACTTTTAGCGGTTATAAAAAAGGCAACTTTGGAAAATTCGAATGTGATTTACGGGAAGCTCGAGGCTTTCATTAAAAAGTATTATACCAATGAACTGATCCGCGGCGTGATTTTCTTCGTCGGATTGGGATTGCTGTATTTGCTGTTCACACTTTTCGTGGAATATTTCCTTTGGCTCAAGCCGACAGGAAGGACGTTTTTGTTCTGGATTTTTATAGCGGTTGAGGTTTTCCTGTTCTTCCGTTACATTTTGTTCCCGATTTTTAAATTGTTCAAATTACAGAAAGGGATCGATTATGCGCAAGCGTCGAATATCATTGGAAATCATTTCACCGAAGTAAGCGACAAACTCACCAATTTTCTGCAGCTTTCCAACGACAAGAACGAATCGGAATTGCTTTTGGCTTCGATTGAACAGAAAGCGGGAACCTTGCAGCCGATTCCTTTTGGGAATGCGATCAGATTCAGCAAAAACAGAAAATACCTGCCGTTGGCGATCCTCCCGATTTTGTTTTTCGCATTTTTCTATATTTCGGGAAACAGCGCGATGATTTCGCAGAGCATGAACCGTGTCGTGCATTTCAAAGAGCAATTTTTGCCACCTGCGCCGTTTAAATTCGTATTGCTCAATGCAGTGTTGCAAACCGAGCAAAATAAGGATTTTATTGTACGTGTGAAATCGGAAGGGAAAATTGTCCCTGAAAATGCGATGATCTTTATCGGTGACGAAAGCTATTTCATGGAATCGGTAAAGCCGGGTGAATTCCAGTTTAAAATTGCCAAACCGATGTCGAATGTGGCGTTTCACGTGGAAGCGAATGATATTGCTTCGCACGAATATGAGTTGGCCGTAGTTGCCGTTCCTTCGATTGCGAATTTCGAAATGGTGCTGAACTTCCCGGGTTATCTCAACAAGAAATCCGAAACCGTAAAAGGAACCGGTAATGCGATTGTTCCTGAAGGCACAAAAGTGACGTGGAAGATGAATACGCTCGCGACGCAAAATGTGGATTGGACGGATTCCAATTCCAAATCGGCGTTTTCAAAAACGGAAAATACATTCCAGCTTTCCAAAAATATCCTTCAAAATACAGAATATCAGATTCTTACTTCGAACAGCAGAGTTCAGAATTATGAAAAGCTGAGCTACCAGATTTCGGTGATTAAGGACCAGTTCCCAACCATCAATGTCAACAATGCGCCCGACAGTTTGAAAGTGCAGAAGAATTACATTTTGGGACAGGTTTCGGATGATTATGGATTGTCTAAACTTCAGGTGGTTTATTATCCGAAAGACAAGCCCGAAGCTTTGAAACGCGGCACCATCGCTGTGAAATCGGGTGTTTTCGACCAGTTTGTTTTTGCTTTCCCGAGTACTTTGCCCGTGGAGGAAGGCGTGAATTATGAATATTATTTTGAGATTTTCGACAATGATGCGATCCATCATTTCAAGAGCACCAAATCGTCGGTATTTTCGAATCGCATCCTGACCGAGGAAGAAAAACAGGACAATGTGTTGCAGCAGCAGAATGAGAACATCAACAGCATGGAAAAGTCGCTTAAGAATCAGGACAAGCAGCTTTCAGAAATAGACAAGCTGCAGAAAGCCGGAAAGGAGAAGGACAATTTGGAATTCAAGGACCAGCAAAAGGTGAACGATTTCATCAAGCGCCAGAAACAGCAGGACGAACTAATGAAGGATTTCTCGAAGAAAATGGATGAGAATCTCGATAAGTTTAAGTCGGATAAAAAAGACGAATTCAAGGAAGAATTGCAAAAGCGGCTCGACAATGCAGAAAAGGATCTGGAGAAAAACCAGAAACTTTTGGATGAATTGAAAGAGCTTAACGATAAGATTAAGAATGAGGAATTACTGGACAAGCTCGACAAATTCAAGCAAAACAGTAAGAATCAGGTAAAAAATCTCGAGCAATTGGTCGAATTGACCAAGAAATATTATGTAGAGAAAAAGGCAGAGCAGCTGGCAGATAAATTGGACAAGCTTTCTGAAAAGCAGGACAAGCTTTCTGAGGATGAAAAGGAAAATAAGACTGAAAAGCAGGAAGAAATCAATAAGGAATTTGATAAAATCCAGGAAGATTTAAAGGATTTGGAAAAAGAGAATAAAGAACTCAAAACGCCGCTTGATATTCCAAAAGATGCTGAAAAAGAAAAAAGTATCGATGAGGATTTGAAAAAAGCTTCCGAGGAATTGCAGAAACAGAACAAGGACAAAGCCAAGCCGAAACAGAAAAGCGCGGCCAAGCAAATGAAGCAGATGAGCCAGCAAATGCAAGAAAGTATGGCCTCGGGCGAAATGGAACAACTGGAAGAAGATGTAAAAATGCTGCGCCAGATTTTGGATAACCTGTTGGCATTCTCATTTTCGCAGGAAGATTTGATGGGTGAATTCAAGGGCTTGAAAAGAGGTTCGCCGTCATTCAACAAAAACCTTAAACTACAGCAGGATTTGAAATTGCAGTTCAAGCACGTAGATGACAGTTTGTTTGCGATGTCGCTGCGAAATCCCAAAATCGCCGAAGACATCACCAAAGAAATCGGGAACGTCCATTATAACATCGATAAATCGCTTGAAAGCCTTGTAGAGGCACAAATCGCAAAGGGACTTTCGCACCAGCAATATACGATTTCATCGGCAAATAAACTTGCGGATTTCCTCAGTGATATCCTAAACAACATGCAAATGTCGATGTCGGGAGCGGGAAGCGGTGGCAAGCCAAAACCGGGGCAGGGACAAGGTTCGGGAATGCAATTGCCTGATATTATTAAGAAGCAGGAAGGTCTCGGCGAAAAAATGAAACAAGGAATGAAGCCGGGTGACAAGCCTGGAGAAGGACAAAAGCCCGGTGAAGGTAAAAAAGCAGGAGATGGCAAGAAACCTGGAGAAGGAGACAAGCCAGGACAAGGCGAGAAAGGTAAATCCGGGAAAGATGGTAAAAGTGGGGGCAGCGGAAACAGTCAGGGAGGCGAAGATGGACAGGATGGAGAAGGCGATGCCAAAGCGATTATGGAAATCTACAAAGAGCAGAAGCAGCTTCGTGAGGCTTTGCAGAATGAACTTGAAAAGAAAGGTCTCGGCGGAAACGGACAAAATGCGGTTGATCAAATGAAACAGATCGAGAAGCAATTGCTCAATAAAGGGTTCAATAATGAAACGCTCCAAAAAGCACTTAATCTCAAATATGAATTGCTGAAGCTTGACAAAGCAGTTCAATTGCAAGGGGAAGAACAGAAGCGCCAGGCGGAAACGAGCAAGAAGCAATTTAATAATCAAACCAATGCGCTTCCGGCAAACCTGCAAGATTATTTGAACAGCATAGAGATTTTAAACAGACAAAGCTTACCTTTGCGCTCCAATTTTAACCAGAGGGTTCAGGAATACTTTAAAGCGAATGATTAATTTTAACTACGAAACCGACTTTGAGATTGCAGATGAAACGTTATATGCGGGTTGGATTTCAGTGGTGATTGCTTCTGAAAGGAAAGCAGAAGGCGAAATCAATTATATCTTTTGCGATGATGATTATCTGCTCGAAATCAACCAGCAATATTTGGATCACGACACATTAACGGACATCATCAGTTTTGATTACTCTGTAGGAAATGAGCTACATGGAGATATATTCATCTCGATTGAAAGGGTGCGCGAAAACGCAGCCGATTTCAACGTTTCCTTTAACGAAGAATTAAAAAGAGTCATGGCACATGGTGTGTTGCATTATTGCGGCTTTAAAGACAAGTCTGAAACGGACGAGGCTTTGATGCGCCAGAAAGAAGAAGAAAAAATAAAATTATTCCCAAAGGAATTGAACCAATAATAAGAAATGTTTCACGTGGAACAATGAGTATGTTTGAAGATGTATATGATGTAATTGTAGTAGGTGCTGGTCATGCCGGTTCTGAAGCCGCAGCCGCAGCCGCCAACATGGGTTCCAAAACGCTTTTGGTAACAATGAGCCTGCAGAATATTGCACAGATGTCCTGTAACCCGGCTATGGGAGGAATTGCTAAAGGTCAAATTGTTCGCGAGATTGATGCTTTGGGCGGATATTCCGGAATCGTATCCGATAAAACAGCCATACAGTTTAAAATGCTGAACAAGTCCAAAGGTCCGGCAATGTGGTCGCCACGTGTTCAGAGCGACAGGATGCGCTTTGCCGAAGAATGGCGATTGATGTTGGAACAAACCCCTAA
>DATHGE010000101.1:0-18778 GCA_035317805.1 Flavobacterium sp.
ATCGAATATGGCAGCTTTTATAAAAACGGGCCGCAACAAAGCGC
The DNA here is from genome assembly GCA_035317805.1 of Flavobacterium sp. GTDB lineage: Bacteria > Bacteroidota > Bacteroidia > Flavobacteriales > Flavobacteriaceae > Flavobacterium. The sequence continues at coordinate 45 of DATHGE010000101.1, forward strand.
CATCGTCTATAATCTGGTTTATTTCACAAACCTTATCGAAACGCCGAGATGGAAATTCAGGCAGTTCATCAAACCGCAGCTGATTATCGGGAACCAAAGATTGCAGACCGACGCCGACCGGCTGACACTCAATGAAGAACACGGCATCCAGGGATTTAACAGCACCGGGCTTTATGGTACAAAAAAACTATTGGTTACTTTTCAGACGCAGGGCTATTCGCCATGGATGTTTTGGGGTTTTCGCTTAAACCCATATGTCAGTACGACATTGGGGATGTTGGGCGATGCACAAAACGGACTCAAAAGCAGCAGGTTGTATTCGCAATTCGGGGCCGGGATTATCGTCAGTAACGATTACCTGGTTTTCAGTTCTTTCCAGCTGTCTTTTTCTTATTATCCTTCGATTCCCGGAAATGGCGACAACGTTACTAAGACCAATGCGTATAAGACTTCCGACTTCGGATTGCAGGATTTCGACATCTCGAAACCGCGTGTTGTCCCATACCAATAGAATTAACGCTTTTCTTAACATTACACGATACAATAGTGTAAGTTTTCCTACGAATCATATAACACGTTTCCTGGCCTTCGGGTGTACTTTTATACTATAAGAAATTGCTAATATTATAAAAGAAAAAGTTATGAAAACCGTTACTCAATTTATTATCGGAATGCTGTTGTTTTCCTTTAATTACACCCAGGCACAAGTTGAACTCGACGCAGTAGATGTGAGTTCCAATTATAAATATGAAGAAGTGAGATATTATTATTATCCGAATCTTCAGGCCTATTTTGATACGAAAGTCGGACTCTACTTATACCAGCAGAATGGCGAATGGATTGAATCTGAAAAACTGTCACCGACATTCCGAGGTTATTCGCTCAAAAACGGCGCTTATGTCATGATAAAAGATTATACAGGGGATGAACCATATACTTTACTCGAACAGCACAAAGCAAAATATCCTGCAGATTACAGCAGCAGGCCGAAACGCGATGTCGCGTCGAGCGATTAATAATTTTGGGTTAAAATTATTAGAAGTCAGGGCAATTAATTTAATTGCCCTGACTTTTTTTATAGATGTTGTAATACGGCGTGGCGTAAAAGACTTTTGAATTTTTGGTTTGGTCGAATTCGGTGTTGATGATAATGAAATCATAGCCTGAAATGGTATCAGTGCTCATGTTTGGAATACCCACGCTTTTAATGCTGTAATTTTTATAACCTTTTGAAACCAATTCAAACTCGAGATTACTTTCCAACAGCACAAAATTGAAAAGGTATCTGTAATCTCCAATAATTTTAGGGATTACTTTAGAAGCCGTAATGTTGATGGCCAGATCCTTATCTTCATAAGCTTCTATTTTGCTGTTGAAATTGAAGACAAACAATCCCTGTAAAAGTAAAATCAATACAATGATGGCTTTCAAACCCGTTTTTTGAAGCAAACTGCGATAGGGAAGTACGATCAATAAAATAAAAACAACACTATAATAATTAAAGACACGCGAAAACGGAAGCAGTCGGTGCACCAAAAGTAGTATTACCGGCGATAAAATCATGATGAGTGCAAAAGACAACAGTAGTTTTTCTTTGGATTTGTACAGAAAACCGACGCCGACAATCAGCAATAGCACAATGATGGCCCAATGGATTCCGGTGATTTCAGTTATCGCATTTCCGAAATAGGGAAACAGTCCGGTTGCCGTTGCAGCAAAACCGATCGGTGTTACGTACCGATTGTGGATAATCGCCATAATGCCGTCATGGCAGATAATCGGAAGGTAAAGCAGTAAAACGCAAATTCCGGTAATGGCAGTAGAAATAACCTGTAGTCTGAGATTTTTATGCCGGGAAACCAATATAAAGAAGTTCAAAGTGATAAAAGGATACAGGAAAGACGGCATCGTAAAGAAACCAATAATACTAAATGCGCTGAAATACATCCAATTCCGCTTTTCATTATCCGCTTTTACAATATTGAAAGCACTGTACAACGCCGCGATAAAACACAGGCTGACCAAGGAATAGCCACGCGACATATAACTGTAATAAATATTCAGGAAAAATACGGACGAAACGCCAACCACAACTAACGCTGTCTTTATATCAAAATGCTTGCTTACAAACCGGTACAGCAATAAAAGCGAAGCGAGGCTGATAAAAATTGAAGGCAGCCGCAGTTTCATCAAATCCGATAAGAACGGAATATAATAAGTCACATTGGTAACCAGCGAATGCAGCACATGATTGTTCGGCGCCGGATAATGTGTCACCGATTCTGCAAACCCTTTCTGCGTAAAATTGAGGAATGTCCACGCTTCATCAAAAGAAACCGGCATCGCCAGAGCATAATAAACCGAAGCGAAAACCGGAAGGACTAATATCGCGGCAAGTGCGAATTTATTTTCACGGCCTATTTCCATGCGTCCAGATATTTTTCAGCGATTTTAATATAATTGTGCTCCTTTTCAATAAAGGCACGCGCACGTTTCCCGATGGCGGCAATTTCTTCGGGATTTTCAATCAGCTCCGAAAGCGACGCGACTAAAGATGCTACGTCAGGAAGCGCATTAATATTTACGCTTTCCGTCAGGTTGTAATACTGCACAAATTCCGTTTCGGCGCCGGTAAAAACGACTTTTCCTTTGGCCATCGCTTCCAACGCATTGTAGCCCTGGTCATAAGAATAAACCTGGTCGAGCACGATATGCGCCTTGTTGTATGACTGGATGTATTCAGCATACGGCATATTGCTGGCGCTGATGATTTCGACCTTTTTCCGATATTTTTCGCTGATTATTTCGAGCGCGTCCTCAAAAAAGACACTTCCTTTCTTGATGGAACTCAGCGTGTTGATGCCATGAAAAATAACAACTTTATCTTCAATCACATTCGGGATGAATTCGATCTTGTCAATGTTTATCGGATTTGGAATGAAAGTAAATTTCGTATTCGTCTGTTCCATCGGAATCTTATAATCCAGATCGGAAACGATAATGCCATTCGTATTTTGTATGACGAATTCGTATAAATTGCGATAACTTCGCTTCGTATATTTCAACGAATAATTGTAAATCCTGCGCAGGCTGTTGTCTTTGAGCATCGGCGTCAGGATGGAATATTTGAGTTTGCCCCTGAGCAATTCGTCAATAATCGGCGTGTCTTCTCCGCAAATCAGCAGGAATTTTTTATCGTTGTGTCTGAATAGTTTTTTATACAGATGCATCTGCCATTCGGGCTGCAGTTCCAAGGCATCGGAATTGATCAGCTGCACCACATCATAATTCCGGAGCCTGGACAATAAGAAATAAAACCGCATCGCCTGCTCGTGCTTCATGAAATTGATGCCGAAACGGCTGTAAAGTTTATGGATATAATGGAAAGCACGCTTTGAGGTAAACTTTGGCGCAATCGAATAATCAACCGGAAAATCCTTGAAATAATCACCCGTTCCCACAATCGCGACTTCATGGCCCAAAGCCACGAGGCCCTCTTTTAATGAATTGTGGAGCCGGCTGTATTCGCCAACCAAAAGTATTTTCATTAACGGAATTAATTTTTATATTTGTGTAAATATAAAACAAATTGACAAGCAGTTCTACCAATCTGGATCTGGAAATTTTGATTTCAACGATGAACCGGGATTCGCTGGATTTTCTGATACCAATGTTCCCCTTTTCACATTTCTCCCAATATTCCATCTTAATCATCAACCAGACCGAAAAGGACAGGATTCTGGTTTCCGACCTGCCGAATGTGCGCGTGATGAATGTTTTCGAAAAAGGCCTCTCCGGAAGCAGAAATACCGCGATAAAGAATGCTTCAAAAAAAATAGGATTGATTTCCGATGACGATGTCGTTTATCTTCCGGGTTTTGATGCCGCGATTGTGCAGGCTTTCGAAACTTCTGAAAATGCCATCGTCACTTTCAATCACAGGAGAATGGGACTCGAAAATCCGCAGAATCTTTCCAAAAATCCATACAATCATAACAGCAAAACGATTTGGGAGGTGTGTTCGATCGAAATCGCTTTCCGCGTAAACGAAATCCGGAAAAACAATTTGCTTTTCAATGAAAATTTCGGACTCGGAGCTGCGTTCGAAACCGCCGAGGAATTGCTGTTCCTTCGCAAAGCGCTACAGTTGAAACTAAAAACCGCCTTTAACCCGTTTGTAATCGAGGAACATCCGCTGCTGACTTCGGGCGACAGGCAAGGGCAGGACAAACTCATTTTTGCAAGGGCGGCTTTGTCGTATAAATTGCGGGGTGCGCTGACTTACATCTGGCTACCGAAGTTTTTGCTTTTTCTGCTGCAGCATAATTTTATCAGAAGGGATGAATATGTCTCGAAATTCAAAATCGGCCTTTCCGGAATCAGGAAATACAAAGCGCTCGAACGATTACAAACCGAAAAATACTGAAAATGACCACGACAATTGCCGATATCCAACTGATCGATATCCCGAAAATCCATGATGCGAAAGGCAATCTTTCTGTCGTTGAAGGCAGCACGATTCCGTTCGAAATCAAGCGCGTACATTATCTTTACGATGTGCCGAGCAGCGCCGAACGCGAAGGCAATGCACATAAATCGCAACAGAAAGTGCTCATTGCGCTTAGCGGAAGTTTTGAAGTGGTTTTGAAAGATGGTTTGGATGAAAGGACGGTCACGCTTAACAAACCCAATCTCGGGCTCTATATTCCGGCCGGAATCTGGCGTGAGATGCAGAATTTTTCCTCTGGCTCGGTTTGCCTGGTGATTACTTCCGAAAATTTCAGCGAAAGCGATTACATCAGGAAATTTGAAGATTTCAGGCTATTTAAAGACGGCAGATCCTAGCCCGACATCCGCAAGGAAACTTTTCAGGGAAACCAGAACCCGCAGTTGGAAAGCTGTAAGGTGCAACAAAATCCTTTTTTTTGCACTCAGGTTTTTGAAATCGATCGCGTCATAGCATTTCCTGAAATTTTTCTTATCGCCGTTGAGTTTGCTCTTGATTGCCGCCGAAAACCGGTTCAGGTCAAGGAATTTCTTCAGCGCCGGATTTTCCTTTTCGAGCTCGGCATATTTTCGGAAACTGCTTTCCTCAAAAATATAGTGCTTGCCGCGCGAGACGCTTTTGTCGTCATAGACATATTTTGCGAGGATTTTCCAATCGAAAACCACCGGAAAATCGAGCCCGACGCGAATCCACAAATCCGTGTCTTCCGCATGTTTAATTTTGGTATCGAAATAGCCCGATTTTTCAAAAACCGTTTTGTGGAATACCGCTGCGGATGTCCAGATCACGGCTTCTTTCGAACTCGCATCAAAAAAATCAACGACTTCAACATAGCCCGTTTTCTTTATGGAATACTGCGCCGGAATTATATTCTTTGCCGTTTCGATTTCAATCGCCGCCGAGAATACTTTCTGTTCGGGAAACCGGCCGATATTGCGGTGTATTGTCTGCAGGAAATCAGGATACCATAAATCATCAGAATCCAGAAAAGCGATATAAGGTGCATTGGCCAGCGTTATCCCGAGATTCCGCGCCGCAGCCACGCCTTTATTTTCCCTGATGTAATAGCGAATCCGGGGGTCTTTAAACTGCAGCACTTTTTCTTCGCCGGCATCGGTCGACCCGTCATTCACAATGATGATTTCAAAATCGGGAAAGGTCTGCGAAAGCACACTGTTCAGCGTATCTGCGATAAACGGTTCCTTGTTGTAAAGCGGAATGATGACCGAAAAGAATGGCATAAATCATAAAATTGACTCCAAATATAAGATTTTCGTAGGTTAGCATCGCCTAAAAATCCTATTTTTGTTGGGCCAGATGCATCAAAAACCCATCCATATCATCAGTTTCGACAACCCGTTTCCGCCAGTTTATGGTGGTGCGATCGACGTTTTCTATAAGATAAAGGCACTTTACGGTTTGGGTTTTAGGATTTACCTGCATTGCTTTGTAGACCAACTTGCGACAGACAACGCCACGCTCGGGCAATATGTCGAGAAGGTTTTTTTTTACGAAAGGAAAAAGAAAGGGATCAAATTGTTTTCAAAAGCGCCATTTTCAGTCGCTTCGCGGTATAATGAGCTGCTCGTTAAACACATTTCCGACATTGATGCGCCGATTTTATTTGAAGGATTGCAATCGACATACCTGCTCAGCAAACACGAATTTGGCGACCGGAAGATTTTCCTGCGGCTGATGAATCTCGAATCAAATTATTTTGAAGGCTTGTACCGAAGCGAAAAAGATCTTTTCAAGAAAGCACTTTTCAGGATCGAAGCTTTTAAATATGAACGGTACCAGAAAATTATTGCCAAATTCAACGCGGTTTTTACCTTATCGGTTTATGAGACGGAATATGTGGCGAAGCATTTTGGAAATGCGCATTATATCCCGGTTTTCCATGGAAATGAAAAAGTTGCAACACTTTCGGGTTTTGGAAAATATGCCTTGTATCATGGTGATTTGCGCATGGCCGATAACAAGCGTGCGGCTTTATTTCTGATTGATGTCTTTAAGAAAATCCCCGATTACAATTTGGTTATCGCTTCCAATCATGGGAAAAAAATCATCAGAAAGGAAATTAAGAATGTCCCGAATGTTTCTTATATCGATATCAAAAACCAACAGCATCTGGACGAATTGCTTTCGGAATCACATATGAGCGTGATGCTGTCTTTCCAGCAATCGGGGACGAAATTAAAGTCGGTCAACGCACTTTACAAAAGCCGTTTCTGTATCATCAATAAAAACATGGTCGACGATGAAAAAATCCGGTCGCTGTGTACGCTGGCGGAAACAGAATCCGAATTTATCGCCGCCATAAACAAGCTGAAAACGTTGCCTTATGAAGACTACGAACGCAGGAAAAAGGTATTGGATGAAGTTTTGGATGACCACGCGAATGCGCAAAGCATCAGCCGAATAATCAATCAGTCCTGATGCGCCTTTTTTTACATACCTACAAATACCACCTGCTGCTGATTCTGGTCGCCTTGATTTGGATCGAAGCCTACAATTTTCTTGTGCAGGCGGGGATCCAAACCGAAATCACTTTAGACGCGTCGAACTACCAGGAATCGGCTAAAAACCTGTATATTTTTCACAGAGGCCACAATTATCGCGCGATACTGATGGCATTGATCAATGGGATTCCGTATGTTTTTGGGGCTTCCGATGCTTTTATTTTTGAATTCAGCGATTGGGTAAATTTGTTTTGCTGGCTGGGATCGCTGCTGTTTTTTCTCGAAATCCTCAATAATTTCCTCAAGCTAAAATTCGCTTTTTTGTTTGCCGCGGCGATGGTCTTTTTTATGGGAATAAACGCGCTGATCTTTCACCTGGAAACCGAATGCATTTACCTGTTTTTCATTGTTGCCGCTTTCTGGTTTTTGATGAAATATTTCAATACTAAAATATTTAAACACTTGGCTGCTGGCGTTTCGCTAATTGTTCTCAGTATGTTGATCAAGCCGGGCTCGATGCTTTTGGGGGTTTTATTCACCTTGTTTTTCATCAGGGAAATTTACCGGAATTACCGCAGCAAATTCGCGTGGCTGATTTATGGCAGTTATTTTTTGGTAATGGTGCAATGCACCGGCGTTAAATACCAATTCGGGAATTTCACGATCAGCTATATCGATGCGGTGACTTATTACGATTATCTGGGAGCAAGGGCTGAAGCCTTGGATTCGGGGAAAGCATTTAAGGAAGTGTGGAAATCACGTGCCGATTATATTTACAGCCTCGATATGCCCGAACAGAAAATAGTGGCGGCAGCCGATTTCAAAAAGCAATTATTCTCCAATACAAGACATTTTTTTGAAGCCTATTTTATCAATCTGGCTGAAAATGCGACAACGGGAAGCATCAGCATTTCACCCAATGTGAATCTGAAACACACAGGTTATTTCGATATATTTAAAGCACTGGTTTTCAATATTTCAGAATGGCAGAATGAAATATTTTCCGTACTTGGAATTTTGCTGTCCTGCTACTTTTTATGGAAGAAAAGAAGTATTTATAACTATGAAGCGATGATGGGAATTTTCATCCTTTACATCCTTTTTCTTTCGGGCGTTTCGTGTTCGGAAGGCGACCGTTTTAACGTCATCACATTTCCGTTTGCGGTGGTATTGCTCGCGAAATTTATCTCAGAAAAAAGGGCGTCGGTTTCGAAAAATTAGACGGTGCGCTGAACAACTTCAAAAATCTTATTGTCTTCACATTTCAAAGTCTTGGCCGGGAATTTCATCAGCGACGCATAATCGTGCGTTGCCATAATGATCGTCTTTCCGCTTTCGTTGATTTTTTTGAGGACATTGAGGACTTCCACACTCGTTTGCGGATCAAGGTTTCCTGTAGGTTCATCGGCAAGGATGAATTCGGGGTCGTTTAATAGTGCGCGCGCAATCGCAACACGCTGCTGCTCGCCGCCCGACAGTTGGTGTGGCATTTTTCCGGAGATCGAATGCAGGCCGACTTTCTCGAGCACTTCATCAATCTTAAGCTGCATTTCTGCATTCTCTTTCCAGCCGGTCGCTTTGAGTACGAACAGCATGTTTTCCTTCACGCTCCTGTCCGGAAGCAATTTGAAATCCTGGAAAACGATCCCGATTTTTCTTCTCAGATACGGAATCTGGCTTTCTTTGAGGTTGGCCAAATCAAAGTCGACGATGCTTCCCTGGCCTTCTGTCAAAGGCAAATCGGCGTAAAGCGTCTTGAGGAAACTGCTTTTTCCCGAACCGGTTTTCCCGATGATGTAAATGAATTCGCCATGGTTGACCTCGAGATTGACATTAGACAAGATGACTTTATTTTCCTGATAGATAGAAACGTTTCTTAGGGACAGAACAGGTTGCGACATGGTGATTTCGTTTGTTGGGGTAAAAGTAATAAGATAACGCTGGTATTCAAAATAAATTTTAAAACTATTATTAATACGTATTTGTTAAAAAACTGTTCATAATAAAACCCCAAAAGGGTTCGTTATAGAAAGCAGAAGAGATACTTTTGAAACTATAAAATCCAACCAAAATGCGTAAACTATCCTGGCTCTTTTTCCTCTTAATCTTTACTGAAATTGCGATGGTTTCTGCCCAGAAATCAGCCATTTACACACACGAACTACAAGATTTCGACAGGGCTGTAACACTATACAAAGAAAGCCAGTACCAATCGGCGCAGGTTATTTTCGACAAGGTCAGACTCGAAGTGCAAAATACAGATACTCAGGCCGATTGCGCCTATTACAGCGCGAATTGCGGCATCCGTCTCAACCAGGCCGGAGCCGATGAGGCGATGGAGAATTTCGTCCGCGATTACCCAACGAGCCCGAAGCAAAACCAAGCTTTCATCGAAGTGGCGCATTATTATTTCGAACAGGGAAAATACCCGCAGGCACTCGAATGGTTTGACAAAGTCGACGAAAGCACGCTGAGTTATGAAGAGCAGGACAAATTCAATTTCCAGAAGGGCTATTCGTTTTTCAGCGCAGGCAAAAAGAAAGAGGCCACGCCTTATTTCAACAAGGTTTTGAATTCGAAGGAATACGGCTCGCAGGCCAAGTATTATCTGGGGTTTTTGGCTTATGAAAGCGACGATTACAAACAGGCGACCAAATATTTCGACGAGGTTTCGGGTGAAGAGAAATACAAGGAAAAACTATCCTATTTCCAGGCCGACATGAATTTTAAGCTCGGTAATTTCCAGAAAGCGATTGATCTCGGCCAGGCAGCGATGCCAAAGTCGAATGCGATGGAAAAATCCGAACTCAACAAAATCATCGGCGAAAGCTATTTCAACCTGAAACAATACGATAAAGCCATTCCGTTCCTCAAAGAATACAAAGGCAAGAAAGGCAAATGGAACAATACCGATTACTACCAGCTCGGTTATGCCTATTATCAACAGAACGATTTCGAGAACGCGATCACGCAGTTCAATAAAATCATTGGCGGCGCCGATTCGGTTGCACAAAACGCTTATTACCACCTGGGTGAAAGTTACCTCAAAACGGACAGGAAACAGCAGGCTTTGAACGCTTTTAAGAATGCTTCGGAAATGGATTTCGATTTGAAAATCCAGGAAGATGCGACGTTGAATTATGCCAAATTGAGTTATGAAATCGGGAATTCCTACCAACCGGTTCCGGATGTACTCGCTGCGTTCTTGGACAAATACCCGAATTCGCCGAGCAAGACAGAAGTCGAAACATTGCTGATCAATTCCTACATCACTTCCAAAAACTACAAAGGCGCTTTGGATTTATTGGAAAAAAACAAAGGATTCGCCAACAAGGAAGCGTATCAGAAAGTAACTTTCTATCGCGGACTCGAATTGTACACCGACGGCAGTTATACCGAAGCTTTGGCGATGTTCAAAAAATCTATCGGCCAGCCGAGCAATCCGAAATTTACCGCAAGGGCAACGTTTTGGAAAGGCGAAACCGAATACGTACTGGACAATTTCAACGAATCGCTCCTAAGCTTCAAGCAATTTGCGAATTCGGCCGAAAGCAAAAGCACGCCTGAAAATAAAAACATCAATTACAACATCGCTTATGCGTATTTCAAACAGAAAGAATACGACCAGGCGGGCGATTATTTCCAAAAGCATATCGACGCAGTGAAAGATGACAAAGTGCGCCTGAATGATGCGTATCTGCGACTGGGCGACTGCCGTTTCGTAACCGCGAAATACTGGCCGGCCATGGACGCATACAACAAGGCGATTGAAATGCATGGCGTGGATGCCGATTATGCGGCTTTCCAGAAAGCGATCAGCTATGGATTTGTTGCGCGGAACGACAAGAAGATTGAGGATTTGAATAAGTTCCTCGGGTCTTTCCCGAAATCACAATACCGCGATGATGCGCTGTTCGAACTTGGAAATACGTATGTGACCGAAAAGAAAACGGATTCCGCCATCAAAACCTACGACCAGTTGATCAGCGAATTCAAGAACGGTTCGTATTCTGCCAAAGCGACTTTACGCCAGGGGCTGATTTATTACAACGCGGAAAACGATGCGCTGGCTTTGGCCAAATTCAAGAAAATCGCGGCGGAATATCCGAAAAGCCCCGAAGCGATCGAGGCGGTTTCCACCGCGCGTCTGATATATGTCGACAATGGCAAAGTGGACGAATATGCGAGTTGGGTAAGAACGCTCGATTTCGTTGAAGTCTCCGATGCCGATCTCGACAACGACACCTACGAAGCCGCCGAAAAGCAATACATGCAGAACAACACCAAACAGGCGATTTCGACCCTGAGCGGTTATGTGGCGAAATTCCCGAACGGAATCCATTCGCTTAAGGCCAATTTCTACCTTGCACAGTCTTATTTTGCAGACGGTGCACAGGCAACGGCCATCCCGAATTATGAATATGTGGTTTCAAAACCCAGGAATGAATTCACCGAGCAATCGCTCGCACGTCTGGCGGAAATCTATCTGAAGAAAGACGATGCTTCGAAAACGATCAACACATTGAAACGTCTGGAAACCGAAGCCGATTATCCGCAGAATGTGACTTTCGCGCAATCGAACCTGATGAAAACCTATTACGAGCAGAAAGATTATCCGAATGCAGTGATTTATGCCGATAAGGTTTTGGCCAATCCAAAAATGGACGATAAGGTGAAATCGGATGCGCAGATTATCGTAGCGCGCTCGGCGTGGAATTCGAACGACGAACCGAAAGCAAGGGCGGCTTATGCCAAATTGCTCACGATTGCGAAAGGCGAATTGGCTGCGGAAGCTTTGTATTATGACGCTTATTTCAAAAATAAGGACGGTAAATTCGAGGCGTCGAATGCTGCGGTGCAGAAACTGACCAAAGATTATTCGGGCTATAAATATTTCGGAGCGAAAGGCCTCGTCGTGATGGCGAAAAATTTCTACGGATTGAAAGACAGCTTCCAGGCGACCTACATTCTCGAGAGTGTGATCAAAAACTTCACGGCTTATCCTGAAGTCGTAACGGAAGCACAAACGCAACTGGCGACCATCAAATCGCAGGAATCACAGACTAATTCATCCATCCAGAACTAATATCCTCCATAAAAAAGCAACTATGAAATTCAACATCCAATATAAATTCACAGCCATCCTTTTACTCGCGGGCGTTTTTACGGTCACGGCGCAGAAGAAAGACGAAAACATCGGTACGGAAGTAGTGAATGTCGTGAAACCTTACACACCGACGATCTCCGACGCCTTCAAGGTTAAAGAAACGCCGAGCCTCGAAGACGAGGACAATACGAAAAAGGAAAACATCAAGTATGATATCTTTTCTTTTCCAGTGGCGTCGACTTTCACGCCTTCGAAAGGGCGCGCGGCCGGGGTGGACAAGACCAAACAGGAGCGTCTTTTTAAGAATTATTTCACCTCGGGTTTTGGCAATTATCTGACCGCTTTCGCAGAATTGTATGTGACCGAGGAAATAGGCGAGAGCGATTACGTGGCCGGAATGGTGAAGCATCTGTCGTCTAACGGCGGGATTAAGGATGCAGAACTCGATGATAAATTCCTCAATACTTCGATCGACCTGACTTACGGAAGCAAACAGGACGGTTATTCGTGGAATGCCGATGCGGGCTACCAGATCCAGAAATATTACTGGTACGGATTGCCGGCCGATTACGGCCTGACCGTTTTGAGTATGGACCAGCGCGCGGCAGTCGTAGACCGTATTGACGAGATGCAGACCTACAATAACGCTTATGTTTCGGGACGTGTCGGATTCAATGAAAGTATCTTCAATTCAATCGACTTGAAATACAACCGTTTTTGGGATGCTTATGGCTCGGCGGAAAATCGTTTCTACATAAAACCTTCGTTCCAGTTTGATATTTCTGAAAACACGATCAAGACCGAAGTGATTGCCGATTATGTAGGCGGCGAATTCGATACCGATCTTCACCATTCTACTCCGGTAAAATATGCGTTTGCCAATTTCGGAATCCACCCGAGTTTTGCAATGCAGCGACAAGACTGGTCGTTTAACATTGGCGCTTCCGTTTTTTACAGTGCCGATACCGAAAACAGCGACAATAAGTTATTTGTTTACCCGAATGTGAAGGCTTCACTCAAAGTCGTTGGCGACCTGATGGTGTTTTATCTCGGCGCCGACGGAACGCTGCAGCAGAATTCTTTCCGCGACCTGACCAATGAGAATCCATATCTTTCTCCGTATCTGACAGGGACAAGACCAAACGAAATCGGCTTAAAACCGACTGACAAGCAGCTCGATGGCTTTGCCGGACTCAAAGGGAAACTGTCGAATTATATCAGCTATAATGTTCGCGGATCTTTAGTTGCCGAAAGGAATAAAATCCTTTTCAAACACAATACCTATGACGAACCGGAACTGATCCAGGAAATGTACGATTACGGGAATTCATTCGGGATTGTATACGACAACGTCCGGACGCTGACTTTCTTTGGCGAGGTGAAAGCCGATTTCAACAAGAACATCTCGTTCGGGATCAACGGTGCTTTCCACAAATACACGACAAAATTTGAGGCAGAAGCATGGAATCTTCCGGAAATCCAGTTCGGCGCCAACCTCGACGTAACGATTACGCCGAAATGGTATGCGGGAACCAACCTGTTCTTTATTGGCGAACGCAAAGATTTCGAGGAAAAACTTAACGCGCTTCCGGGAACGGTCAAAACACTCAACAGTTATTTTGATGCGAATGTGCATGTTGGTTATAAATACAGCGAAAGGCTGACGGCCTGGCTGCGATTCAACAACATTGCGAACCAGGCGTATGAAAAATGGCTCAATTATCCGGTGCAGTCGTTTCAGGCGATGATCGGGGCGAGTTATAAATTTGATTTTTAATTGGAGCAGCAGAGTTTTCTCAGCTAATCAGCCACTTCCCAATGACTTTCAAAGAAAAAGTACACCAATATTACCAACAACTCGTTCAGGACCGTGTTGACGTGTTCCGCGACATGATTGCCGCGCTGACCGAAGATTCGAAGAACGACGCCAAAGGTTCGGCGGGCGATAAACATGAGACGGCTTTGTCGATGATGCATATCGAACAGGAAAAGCTCAATCGGAAATTGGCTGAAATCCTCGACCAGAAATCCATTCTTGATAAAATCGACCCGACTATAATACATAGCAAAATCGTATTGGGAAGCATTGTGGAAGCCAACGGCATGACACTGTTTATTTCGGCAGCATTGCCTAAGATTACCGTTGATGGCAAAACGGTTATTGCCGTTTCGCCGCAATCGCCTTTGGGGAATAAACTAATTGGAAATGGGATTGGTTTTTCATTTGAAATAAATAATTCCCGCTATAAAATTGATAATGTGAACTAAAAACGGATAATAATTTCAATCCCAAAAGCTTCCGAAACGGAGGCTTTTTTTATGGCTGTAATGGAAACGCTATAATTTTGACAGTAACGGTTACATAAAATCATATTTTACTTCCTTAATGTTTTATATTATAACTAATATGGTCTTTTTGTTTTTTAAATTATAACCTAAAGTACATCTTTGCTTTATCAGAATAACAAAATCAAAACATATAGTTTTATGTGCGGAATATTAGCCATTATAGGAAAAGGAAAAGACGAGCAGCTGGTAAGGACACTTTCTAAAAGGATGTCGCACCGCGGTCCGGACGAAAGCGATTTACACATTACCGAAAACGGACACATCTTAAGCCACGAGCGACTATCCATTATCGATTTGCATTCAGGACGCCAGCCGATCAAAGGCTCCAAAACCGCCTATATGGTGCACAACGGTGAAATCTACAACCACCAGGAATTGCGCGACGGGATTTTAAAGCACCATACTTTCAGGACCAAATCAGATTCGGAAGTGATCGTGCACCTGTATGAAGAATTCGGGTATGATTTCCTCGATAAACTCGATGGCGATTTTGCTTTTGTAGTGGTCGATGGCGATGATTTTATCGCAGGCCGCGACCCAATGGGCGTGAAGCCTTTGTATTACGGATTGGACGAAAGAGGCCGTATTTATTTTGCTTCGGAGATGAAACCGATCGCCGACCAATGCAAAACGTTCTCGACATTTCCTCCGGGACATTTCTACACACAAAAAACAGGATTTGTAAAATATTACAGGCCGGATTATGAAGACCATCTGAAGGCTGATAAAGAATTGGATTTGGAATTAATCAGGGAAACCTTAACTGAAGCGACCCGCAAGCGTTTAATGAGCGATGTGCCGATTGGCGTATTGCTTTCCGGCGGACTCGATTCTTCCCTGACATCCTCTATTGCGGCACGTTTACTGGCGGAAAAAGGCAAAACATTACATTCGTTCTCTATTGGGTTAGATAAGGAAGCCCCGGATGCCAAAGCTGCCCGTAAAGTTGCCGCATTTTTAGGAACCGAACACCATGAAATCCATTTCACGATCGAACAGGGAATTGAAATCCTCGACAAACTGATCTGGCATCTGGAAACCTATGATGTGACTTCCGTAAGGGCAAGCACACCAATGTATTTCCTTTCCAAAGCGATTACAGATTTAGGCATTAAGGTAGTATTATCGGGAGAAGGCGCTGACGAGATTTTTGGTGGATACTTGTACTTCAGAAACGCGCCTTCGACTGAAGAATTCCAGAAAGAGACCATTGAAAGGGTCCAGAAATTATTTACGGCCGATTTACTGCGCGCCGACAAATCGACAATGGCGCACGGACTCGAAGCACGCGTTCCATTCCTCGACAAAGCGTTCCTCGACATGGCCATGACCATCAAAGGCGAAGAGAAACAACCGAAGACTTATAGCGGTATCGAAAAATACATCTTACGAAAAGCATTCGACACTACCGAAGATCCGTATCTGCCGCAGGAAGTATTGTGGAGACAGAAAGAGCAGTTTTCTGATGGCGTCGGCTACAACTGGATTGATACTTTAATCGGGTATTGTTCGTCTAAAGTCACGGATGAACAATTGGAATCCGCAGCCGAAAGATTTCCATACAACACGCCGGCCACGAAAGAGGCGTATTTCTACCGCAATATTTTCCATAAGCACTATCCACAGGTCAGCGCCGCGCAAACGGTCCGCAAATGGATCCCAAAATGGCAGGAAAACCAAGATCCGAGCGGAAGGGCGAATGCCGCACATGTGAAAGCCGATACCGAAATCGCAAAATCGGGCATCACGGTTTAAAAAGAGTTATTAGGTTTGTTATATATTGTTTGTATTTTTAGGCGCCGGATTTGTTACCCGGCGCTTTTTTTATGGGATTAAATCTGACTTATAAATTTTACGAATTGCCGCTCGAACATTCGTTTACGATTTCGCGCTATACGGTTACAATCCAGAAAACGGTTGTCGTTACGATTTCCGACGGGGAAATTTCGGGTTATGGCGAAGCGACGGTCAATCCGTATTATCACAGTACGGTTGAGCGTTTAACTACAAGCCTTTCGAAAGTCGGGCCGGTTGTTGAAAGCTTGCCTGAAATGCATCCGGAAGATTTCTGGAAAGCCATCGCCCCAAGTTTTACAGAAGATTATTTTGCACTTTGTGCGGTCGATATGGCGTATTGGGATTTTTACGCCAGAAAGCACCATAAAACCGTAAGGAGTTATTTCGCTGACGAAAAAACCACGCCGCTGACTTCCTACACGATTGCCATCGACTCGATCGAAATGATGCAGCAGAAAATCCTTGAAAAGCCGTGGCCGATTTATAAGATTAAACTCGGCACTTCCGATGATATTAAATTGGTCGAATCACTGCGCAAAATCACCGATGCTGTTTTCCGCGTCGACGCGAACGCCGCATGGACTCCCAAACAGGCAATTTCCTATTCCAAAATCCTCAAAGACCTCAATGTCGAGTTCATCGAACAACCGTTAAATGCGAACGATATCGAAGGCATGAAAAAAGTAAAAGAACAGTCCGTTTTGCCGATTATTGCCGATGAAAGCTGCCAACGCGAAGAAGACGTTTTAAATTGTTCAAAACTCTTCCACGGCATCAACATCAAACTGATGAAATGCGGTGGAATTACACCGGCTTTGCGCATGATAAAAATGGCAAAGGGAAACGGGCTTTTACTGATGGCGGGCTGTATGACCGAATCGACTGTCGGTATTTCCGGACTCGCACAGATAGCGCCGCTCCTGGACTATATCGATGCCGACGGCGCGCTGCTTTTGGCCAAGGATACCGCCGATGGTGTGGCTTTCGATTTCGGAAAAATCAGCTATCCAAATGACTTCGGAACCGGCGTAAAATTATATGCGTTTTAATTCACAAAATGTTAATAACTTCATGGTCTAAACGGGCATTTTCACCCGAATATCATCCGCGATTTTATATATTTGCCTGTTAGACAAAAAATACATTTTTTACAATAAATTATATGAGCGAAGAAATCAAGAAGAACAATTATTCAGCAGACAGTATTCAGGCATTAGAAGGAATGGAGCATGTAAGAATGCGGCCTTCCATGTATATTGGCGATGTGGGTGTAAGAGGTTTGCACCACTTGGTTTACGAAGTAGTGGACAACTCCATCGATGAGGCGATGGGCGGTTGGTGTGACACGATTGGTGTTGCGATCAACGAAGACGGTTCGGTGACCGTTGAGGATAACGGCCGTGGAATTCCGGTCGATATGCATAAGAAAGAAGGGATTTCCGCACTCGAGGTCGTCATGACTAAAATCGGTGCCGGAGGTAAATTTGATAAAGATTCGTATAAAGTTTCGGGCGGACTCCACGGTGTCGGCGTTTCGGTCGTGAATGCGCTTTCCAAACACATGAGATCAACGGTTTTCCGCGATGGAAAAATATACGAACAGGAATATGAACGTGGGAAATCGATGTATCCGGTGAAGCAGATTGGCGAAACGACCAAACGCGGAACGATGCAGACTTTCTACCCCGACGATACAATCTTTACACAAACCACAGAATTCTCCTATGACACGCTTTCGGCACGTATGCGCGAACTGTCGTTCCTCAATAAAGGGATTACGATTACGTTTACCGACAAAAGGGAAACGGATGAAAAAGGCGAATTTAAGGTTGAGGTTTTTCATTCAGATGAAGGCCTGAAAGAGTACATCCGTTATCTCGACAGCAACCGCGAGCCGATTATTTCGCATGTCATTTCAATGG
Source organism: Flavobacterium sp. (assembly GCA_035317805.1). GTDB lineage: Bacteria > Bacteroidota > Bacteroidia > Flavobacteriales > Flavobacteriaceae > Flavobacterium. The sequence goes on from DATHGE010000101.1 coordinate 18,189, forward strand.
ACCATGAAAAAGGCGAAATCCCGGTTGAGGTGGCTTTAATCTACAATACAAGCTATACCGAGAATATTTTCTCATACGTCAACAATATCAATACGCACGAAGGCGGAACACACCTGCAGGGTTTCAGAAGCGGACTTACAAGAACGCTCAAGAAATACGCAGACGCTTCGGGAATGCTCGACAAATTAAAATTCGAGATTACCGGCGATGACTTCCGTGAAGGATTGACCGCGATTATTTCCGTAAAAGTCCAGGAACCGCAGTTTGAAGGCCAGACCAAAACAAAACTTGGAAACAGGGAAGTAGTTTCTCCGGTTTCACAAGCCGTTGGTGAAATGCTTGAAAACTACCTGGAAGAAAATCCGAACGACGCGAGAATTATCGTGCAGAAAGTAATCCTGGCAGCACAGGCACGTCACGCAGCGAAGAAAGCGCGGGAGATGGTGCAGCGCAAAACCGTTATGGGCGGAGGCGGACTTCCGGGAAAACTTTCCGATTGTTCGGAGCAGGATCCGGCAAGATGCGAAGTGTATCTCGTCGAGGGAGATTCCGCGGGAGGAACGGCAAAACAAGGCCGCGACCGTGCGTTT
>DATHGE010000102.1:0-3909 GCA_035317805.1 Flavobacterium sp.
ATAATTTGGGTGTTGAAAAAACGGCAACAATCGGCGCTATACAAAACGCGGTGACCTACCGACTATTTGCCACTCCGCTTCCGGCTGGAGAAAATGAGACGTATTTCTGTTCGTCTGCATCTGCCACTCCTGCGATCCAGGAAGAATGGAGAGCCGTGAGCGGGATAATTTCAGTGACAACGACAACTTTCGGCAGCGGGTTTCAGCATACAATCAGGCTCCAGGGAGTGACTTTCCAAAAAGGAAACAGTACTTTTTATTATGGCAACGATATTTTATATGGTGTGATTACGCAATAATCATTTCGCATTTTGCCTGATAAAAACCTCCGTAGCGCCCAATCCGTACTTCTGGTAATTGGCATCCCTAAAATCAATATTGTCATAACGACCCATTAAAAAATCGAGCTCGGATTTGAGTATGCCTTCGCCGACGCCGTGTATAAAAACAATTTTCGGAATCCTGTTTCTGACTGCAAAATCGATATGCCTTTTTGCAGTTTCTGTCTGCAATGTCAGGATGTCATAATTGCTCATGCCCCTGAAATTTTTGACGAGCTTTTCAATATGAAGATCGAATTCCGGCGCTGGGATTTCATGCTTGGGTTTCTTTTCCTTTACAAAACTTCTGGGTTTTGGTATCTCTTTTTCTTTTTTGACCTGATTTAAATTATGACTTGTTGTACTTGAATATAAGTCACTGGTATTGTTTGTCTTAATCAATTCGTTGACTTTAAAAGTCATCAGAAAACCATCGACAGTTTCGATAGTAACTCCGGTGTTTTTCACTTCAACCACCACTCCGTCGATGGCGTCGTCGAGCACAGAAACCTTATCGCCTTTACTAAACATCATCTTGCTCTTTATCGTTATTTTTACTCGGCGTTTTGCTACTCAGCCACATCATTCCGGCCATAAAAAAAACAATGGCAATGACCATTATTATAATATTGGATTGCGGCAGACTTTGCTCATATAAGGCAACAAGTATGGCAATAATCATGATGGGAATCAACAGCTTTTTCATAGGATGATATCTGTTTTCAAAAGTAGTAAACTAATATACAAACGGGATTATTCTGCCGTGAAATAATTTACATATCCGATAGTTTTAAAAAGGCAAAAAAAATCCGCTATAAAAGCGGAAGTTTTTTAATGCATGTAGGCGGCCCCGACAAGTGCAACACCGATGAATGCCAATACGTAAAACGACAAAACCACTATCGCCATAATACCAAGGAATTTATGATGGGATTTTAAATATCCGAATGCATTGGTGAGCAGATCTTCGTTTTGATCCCCGAGCGCAGCTTTCATGTCCGATGCGTATTTGAAAAGGTAATAAATCGGAAAAAAATAAATGACTGCAATAACGACATAGATTACCGAAAGCATTCCTTGCATCGGTCCGAGCATAGCGTTGCTTTGCCCGCCCAGCGCATTGCCCATAGACATAATCGAACCCATGAATACGGCGGCCAGCAGCATAAACGCAATCATAACAAATCCGATTATCGCTAAAAAGTAACACCATTTTGCGCTTTCCCTGATGAAATTCAAGGCTTCACTGTTGAGGCGCATCTCACTTCCAAAAGAAACATTTTCTTCCATTATAGTTTTGTTTTAAGGTTATCTACCAAATATATAAAAAATAACGAATAATTACTCCCGCCTAAAAGTTTTAGCGCTTAAAACAAAAAATCCCGGGGCTACCGGGATTTTCAAACTATTTCTCAAACTGCTTCAGTGTTTTGATGATTATCGAGACACAAGTCAGCAATTGCTCCTCATTCATAACCAAAGGCGGCGCAAACCTGATGATATTGCCATGGGTCGGTTTGGCCAGTAATCCATTGTCGCGCAAAGCCATGCATATGTCCCAGGCCGTAGAGCTTTCTTCGGTATCATTGATTACGATCGCATTCAGCAAGCCTTTCCCCCGCACCAGCGTAGCGATTGTGGACGTCTGGATGAATTCTGATATCTTTTCCCTGAAAATTTTCCCGAGATATTCCGCATTTTCCGCGAGCTTCTCATCGGTTACAACTTTTAACGCTGCTACGGCAACAGCGGCGGCGATTGGATTTCCACCAAAAGTGGATCCGTGCTGACCCGGTTTGATCACATTCATAATATTGTCATTGGCCAAAACCGCAGAAACCGGATAAACGCCACCTGAAATCGCTTTTCCTAAAATCAGGATGTCAGGCTGCACATTTTCGTGGTTTACCGCCAGTAATTTCCCGGTACGCGCAATTCCGGTTTGCACTTCATCAGCGATAAAAAGCACATTGTATTTTTCGCAAAGCGCTTTTGCTTTTGAAAGATAACCTTCGGAAGGCACATAAACACCTGCTTCTCCCTGAATAGGTTCAACAAGGAATCCCGCGATGGTATTTCCTGATTTTAATGTATTCTCAAGTGCCTCCAGATCATCATAGGCGATATTGATAAAACCCGAAGTATAGGGTCCGAAGTTTTTCCTGGCATTCTCATCATTCGAAAACGAAATGATTGTGGTGGTCCTTCCGTGAAAATTTCCATCACAGACAATAATCTGCGCCTGCTGTTCGGCTATCCCTTTCACTTCATATGCCCATTTGCGGCACAATTTAAGCGCGGTTTCTACCGCTTCCGCGCCGGTATTCATCGGAAGTACTTTATCGAAGCCGAAATATTTTGTCAGGAATTCCTCATACGGGCCGAGCTGATCATTGTAAAAAGCGCGGGACGTCAAGGTTAGGGTTTTCGCCTGGCTGATCATCGCATCTACAATTTTAGGATGGCAATGGCCCTGGTTAACCGCAGAATAGGCCGAAAGGAAATCAAAGTATTTTTTCCCTTCAACATCCCAGACAAAAACACCTTCGCCTCTGCTGAGCACAACCGGCAGCGGGTGATAATTGTGTGCGCCGTACTTGTTTTCCAATTCGATGATTGCTGAAGAATCTATTTTTTCTAAGACTGACATTATAACTATTTTTTAAATAATTTTTCACAATTCCTACTTATGGAGAGAAATCATCCCAATTTTGGTCAAAATTAATGAATATTCTTCAAAAAGAGAACAAAGTTGAGAACTCTTTAACTGCCGGATGCAATTGTTAAAAAACAATTTTCCTTTTGCCGGAACGGTTTGAAAGCCTATTTTTGGAATCCAATAAAAAAAAACATGAAAAAGTATATTTTACCATTCATTGCCCTGGCCCTTTTCGCTTCTTGTTCTGATGACGATGAAGCACCGGTAGTCGTTCCGCCGCCAGCGCCAACCAGCTTTCTCAAAGCTACCATCAATGGCACCGAATACAATTTTAACCGCTTCGTAATCGATACGCAAACGATTGTAGAGCCCGATTATACTTATATAGACCTGCATGTCCAGGCATCGATTGATGGCGACGAAACCAAAAAAATCGAATTCAACCTCGAAAAAGATGTTCCCGGAACGGAAACCATCTATTACTTCTATCTTTTAAATGGTGATACAGAATATGATACCGACCATGCCGCTTCCGTTTTCACCACAAACGTGACGGAGAATGCCAACCAGAAAATTAAAGGCACTTTCTCAGGCGTACTGAGCGATCTGGATGAAACCGGAACCGTTGAAATTACAAACGGATCTTTCGACATTACGTACTAGCATCATTTTTACGCATAAAAAAACCTCATGCTTTAAAACATGAGGTTTTTTTATGGCTTTTTTGCTAGGCCAACGTTGCAGTCGAACTGATTTTCGCAGTAAGCAACTTGGAAATCGGGCAATTTTCCTCGGCCTTTTTTACCAGTTGCTGGAATTGGTCGTTCGCTATCCCTGAAACTTTTGCGGTCAGCGTCAGGTCAGAGTTGGTGATCGTGAAATTTTCCATCGTAATCACGCATTGGGTTTCGATGCTTTCAATCTCAAATC
>DATHGE010000103.1:0-6312 GCA_035317805.1 Flavobacterium sp.
ACTGCTTTTATCCTTCACGGCGTTGTTACAGATGCCGAAGGCGATGCCTTGAACTATTGCTGGGAACAGAATAATAACGCGCCTGCTTCACAATCCGGAGCAAACAGCGTATGTTCTCCTACCAAACTTACAGGACCAAACTACAGATCATTTAATCCAAAAACTACCCCTGACAGGTACATGCCGGATTATAGCAGGGTTCTTGCCGGAACTTTAAGCACAACATGGGAATCAGTTTCTACAATAGCAAGATCAAGCAAATACACTTTAACGGTAAGGGATAACCATCTTGGCGGACCGCAAACAAATACCGATGAGGTTTTGGTTACTACCGCAGCGCCATACAATGGCACTACGGGTGTGGGTCCATTCCAAATCACTTCAGAAGCTACAGCTGTTGCCTGGGTACCCGGCGCAACAGAAACCATTACCTGGGCTGTGAATAACACCACTTCTTTACCGGGATCGGCTAATGTTAATGTCAAAATGTCTACAGATGGCGGTTTGACTTTCCCAATTATCCTGGCTGCAAATACGCCAAATGACGGCAGTGAGTCAATCACGGTACCTTCAGGATTGTCACAGACTTGCCGATTGCTGATCGAACCAACAGGAAATTATTATTATGCAGTGAGCGCTGTCAATTTTTCTTTAGGCTATCAGTTGGTTACAACCTGTACAACCTACAATTATTCCGGAGCAGCTTTTACCTTAGCGAACCCTTCTACAAGTTATAACGTAAAAACGATAAATGTACCTACTGCAGGTACGATTAGCGATGTGAATGTTCACTTCAATGTTACAGCAGCAAATGTGCAAAACCTGAATATCGCATTGATCGCACCGGGCGTTTCTTTATTCCCGTTGTTTAACCAACAATGTGCCGGGAGCGCTAACATGGATGTGACTTTTGACAGCCAGGGTTCAGTTTTCGATTGTGGAAACCTATCGGGAGGAACAATGGCTTTGCCTGTAGGAACACTGAATACCCTTAATGGCGGTCCGGCAAACGGAAACTGGCAGTTTGGCTTCAGGGATCTGGTAGCAGGAGATGCGGTTACAATCAACTCTTTCTGGCTGGAAATTTGTTCTTCAAGCTTAGTGCCGCTTGGCACAAAAGAATTCGGATTTGAAAACTTTGCCTTGTATCCAAACCCAAATAACGGAAGCTTCAAAGTGCAGTTTGATTCTGCTTCAGGAAGTAAAATCGGTATCGCGGTTTTCGATATCAGCGGAAGAAAAATATTTGACAAATCCTATAGTAATTCAGGGATGTTCTCACAAGACCTTCAGTTAGACCATGCGCAATCAGGTGTATATCTGGTTTCTATCACAGACGGAGATCAAAAAATCGTGAAGAGAATCGTTGTTGAATAGACTCTGATAAAATAGTATATTTGATAAAGCGCCCCGATTTAGGGGCGCTTTTTTATTAAAAAATAGTATATTTGAAGTCATTACCAACCACTTAATTAATTGATATGAAGAAGTTATTACTATTTATTTCACTGATTGTTTTCACCTTTTCCAATAGTTACGGACAGGATTTATGGAGGAAAGTGAACAATGACGAAATGCTCTTAAAAGAAAAAGTTGCAAGGGATTCCCATCCGGGAAGTTTCCAATTGTATTCCCTGAATCTGGATGCCCTAAAAACCACTTTAGCTGCAGCGCCGTCAAGAAGCACCATGCAGGCATCGAATGTTATCGTCGCTTTTCCGAATGCTCAGGGCGAATTGCAAAATTACAGGATTTATGAGGCCTCGGTAATGCATCCGGATCTCGCCGCAAGACACCCCGAAATCCAATCCTACGTTGGAAAAGGGATTGATGATCCAAGCGCAACAATCCGCTTCAGCGTAACCCTATTCGGGTTGCATACCATGACATTTTCAGGAAAAACAGGAACGTCTTATATTGATCCGTATACCAAAGACCTGCATAATTATATCGTCTACAGCAAGTCATCATTAACGACGACCAAGTCTTTCCAATGTGGATTTGTCGACAGGCCCGAAGACATGGTTGACGAAAGCACCGACGACCTGATCCTGAACCGCTCCAGCAACAGCCTTTTCAAAACCTATCGCCTCGCCATGGCCTGTACGATAGAGTATGCCGCTTTCCATGTCAATGCTGCCGGACTTGGCGCAGGGACATTGGCACAGAAAAAAGCCGCCGTGCTTGCAGCGATGAATGTCACCATGACCAGGGTTAACGGTGTTTATGAAAAAGATTTCTCTTTAACGATGGTGCTCGTGCCTAATAACGAAGACATTATTTTTATCACTTCCGACAATTTCGACAACGCCAATACCGATAATATCCTGCTCGACCAGAGCCAGTCGGAAATCGATGCGATCATCGGAACCGCAAATTATGACATCGGACATACGGTAAGTACCGGAGGTGGCGGAATCGCACAATTGCAATCGCCTTGTTCAGGGTCTAAAGCCCGCGGAATTACAGGATTGCCTTCGCCAGTAGGCGACAGTTATGATATCGATTTTGTCGCGCATGAAATGGGCCACCAGTTTGGCTGCTCCCATACCTTTAACGGCGACCAGGGCAATTGTGCCGGAAACAGGACTGCCTCTTCCGCATTCGAACCGGGAAGCGGAACAACCATCATGTCTTATTCCGGAATTTGTGATTCCCAAAACGTGCAAAGCAATTCGGATGATTATTTTCACGCCCGAAGCATCATTCAGGCATCGGCTTTCATTAACGGAAGTGGAAATTGCGCTGTAGTGGTGCCAAACGGAAATACGCCGCCGGTGGTTGATGCGGGAGGCAATTTTACGATCCCTTTCGGAACCGCTTTTGCCCTCACAGGGTCGGCTACGGATGTAGATGGCGACGCGCTTACCTATTGCTGGGAACAATATAATAGCAATATTTCAACCCAGCCGCCTGTTGCAACAAGTACCGGAGGCCCGAATTTCAGGTCGATGGATCCTACGGTATCGCCTAAAAGATATTTCCCGGTGTTTTCAAGTGTATTGGCAAATAATCTCACACCAACCTGGGAAGTGGTTCCCAATGTGGCACGTGTCATGGATTTCTCACTTGTCGTAAGGGATAACGGTTCTCCGAATGGCGGGCAGACCCAAAGGGCAACAATGGTATTAACGGTAGCCAATGCAGGGCCGTTTAAAGTGACCTCACAGAATTCACTAGTCGCTTGGCAGCAAAATGCTACGGAGAATGTAACCTGGGATGTGGCTGGAACAGATGCAAACGGAATCAATACTTCTTTGGTGAATATCAGACTGTCAACAGATGGCGGACTCACATTCCCAATCCTGCTTGCCGAAAATACGCCTAACGATGGAAGTGAAGCCATTACGGTTCCGAACATCGCCTCGCAAACCTGCAGGCTAATGGTTGAAGCGGTTGGAAATGTGTACTATGCACTGAATTCATCGAACTTCCTGGTGGGATACATCATTACAAACTCCTGCACCACTTATGATTTCACGACGCCGTTTACATTAAACGATGGTACAACTTCTTATACAGTAAAAACGATTAATATCCCTACTGCGGGCAATGTCAGCGATGTGAATGTTCATGTGAATGCGACGGCTGCAAATCTTCACGACCTCAATATGGCGATTATCGCTCCAGGCGTTACACTCCAGAATTTATACAACCAGCAATGTACGGGAAGTGCCGATATGGATGTGACTTTTGACAGCCAGGGTTCAGTTTTCGATTGTGGAAACCTATTGGGAGGAACAATGGCGTTGCCTACAGGAACGCTGGATGGAATCAATAACCATTCGCAATTGGGCAACTGGCAATTTGGATTCCGGGATCTGGTAGGTGGCGCAACGCCAACAACCATCAACTCATTTTCGTTGGAGGTCTGTACGCAGCAGATTATTCTCGCATCTAAAAACTTTGATTTTGAAAACTTCGCATTGTATCCGAATCCGAGCAACGGAAATTTTTCGGTTCAGTTTAATTCGGCCTCAGGCAATAAAATCAACATTGATGTTTATGATATGCGGGCGAGGAAAATCTTCAGCAGATCGTATAGCAATTCCGGGCTTTTCTTCCAAAAGATCCAATTGGAAAATGCCCAGGCGGGTGTCTATCTGGTTTCCATTGCCGATGGTGATAAGAAAATAGTCAAACGGATTGTCATCCGGTAAAACATAAAATTGAAATAGAAAAAGAGTCCGGAAACGGGCTCTTTTTTATTTTATGGAAATCCGGAGCTGTTTAATTACCTGAGGTATTTCGGAAACAGTAAAGTCTAAAGAAAGATTTTTGTCCAAATCCAACGCCATTTTACCATTGGTGACGTTGTAATACCCGGTTTGCCCTTTGCAGAAGCAAAACCGGCCGAAAAGCATTTTGGAAGACTGCAAATCCGGGTCTGAAAGGATGCCATTTTTCAAGTCATTATTAACCTCAAAAACAACTTCTTCACGATAACTGGCATCCTGTACATCGCCTTTTATGGTTCTTGAGTAGGTGTAGAGAACAACATTTTTTTCAGGATTTTCCTCAAGTTTGTAATGCATTCCATAATCGTCCTGCGTCACAACCATACTTTTGTGGCTGAGAATTTTGACGGTGCACGTCCCGTTTTTAGGGCATTCGGAAAGTAAAGCCGCAATAGTTGGCCCGGATGGTTTTTTGGCACCGCAGGAGAGCAACAAAAAGGCGAACAGCAAGCCAACAATTTTTTTCATATTATTTTCCGTTAAAGCCGGTCATGGTATTTTCGAGTCCGGCGGTTCCGAATGACCGGATGATTTCGGAGGACAATTCGAGGCGTTCGGTAAGTTTGGCGTTTTCTTCGGCGCTCCATTCGCCAAGGACATAATTCACCTGTTGGCCTTTCTTGAATTCGTCGCTGATACCGAAACGGAAACGCGTATAATTCGGCGTATTCAAAATTAGGTTGATGTTCTTAAGTCCGTTGTGGCCGCCGTCCGAGCCTTTGGGTTTGATGCGGATCGTTCCAAAAGACAAGTTCAAATCGTCGGTGATCACCAACAGGTTTTCGAGCGGGATATTTTCCTTGTCCATCCAGTACTGTACGGCTTTTCCGCTCAGGTTCATATACGTATTTGGCTTGAGCAGAAAGAAGGTACGGCCTTTGAATTTGTATTCCGCCATTTGCCCGAGCTTGACGGTTTCGAATGACAGCGATTCTTTTCTTGCCAGAAAATCGAGTATTTTGAATCCGATGTTGTGGCGGGTGTTGACGTATTCTGCGCCGATATTTCCGAGTCCGGCGATGAGGAACTTCTTCATTGGGTCGATAGGTTCTGTTGGTTCTTGTTTGGATTTGAATATTTTGGAAAGCCAGTTCATGTTGCAAAAATAGGAAATTTTGTCGTGGAAATCGATTCGTTGTAACTAGCCCTGATTGCAACGGAAATCCTTTTATGGAGTGCAGCGCAATAAAAGATTGCAGTGGAAAGCGGGAATAGCTTCAGAAAAAAATTAACCGCAAAGTTTTCAAAGGATGTGCAAAGATCACAAAGCTTCGCGCACTTTGCGAATCTTTTCTCTGTGGTAAATCTCTAAAACAAAAAAGCACCGGCGTAAACCGATGCTTTTGAATATGATTGAAAAGAAATTATTTTTTCTTTCCTCCTTTTGCAGGTGCTTTTGCTGCTTTCGCTGCTTCCTGGGCTGCTTTCATAGCCGCACGGGAAATTCTCACTTGCGCCACTACGGTATTGTCCGGGTGCATCAGTTTGTATTTGTCTGAAGCAAGTTCAGTCACATACATTTTGTTACCCATTTCCATCGGCGTGATATCGGCCTCGATGAAATCCGGCAAGTCTGAAGGCAAAGCTTTCACTTTCAGTTTGCGTTGGTTCAAACGCAACACACCGCCTAAAAGTACACCAGGAGAAACTCCGGTTACTTTTACCGGAACTTCCATTGTGATTTCTTTGTTGTCGGTCAACTGGAAGAAGTCCAAGTGCAAAATTTTGTCAGATACCGGGTGTACCTGAATGTCCTGAAGGATCGCATTGTATGATTTTTTACCCGTCTCGATCACAACTGTGTGAGCGTTTGGAGTGTAAACCAGGTTTTTAAATGCTTTCTCTTCTGCTGAGAAATGTACTGGCTTGTCTCCTCCGTATAACACGCAAGGAACCATTCCAGCATCACGTAAAAGCCTAGTCGCCGACTTGCCTACGTTTTCTCTTTCTGATCCTTTAATTGTAATCGATTTCATTGTAAAATATATATAGTTAATAAAAAATTCTTTTTTTTTGGCGTTTCCCTTCGGGCCGGGCTTTCCGCGGTGCATGGCACCTTGCTTCAATCCCTAAC
>DATHGE010000104.1:0-6035 GCA_035317805.1 Flavobacterium sp.
CCTGTGAACTCCACCGGTTGTCGAAAACAATGTAATAAGTCATCCCGAGTTGGGCTGAAAAAGTATCTGCCGAAAGGTTGCCGCTTCCGCTGTCGTCATCGCCGCCGCTGCAAATCAGGTCGGCGCAATTGCCGCGATAAATCTGGAAACGGGTATTCTTGCCGGTATTGATTGGCAAATCGGTTGTGATGGTTACGTTGTGGTTTGCGGTGGGCGTATAGCTGTACCACATTCCGGCAGTGGCACCGCTTCCACCTTCCGAACATACCGGATTCGGAACCTGCGCGCCGCTTATAGCATCGACAAAATAAGAACCCGGAAGAATCGGGTAGGCTGAGGCGCAATTGTCCTGCGCAATGGCATAGCTTGTACCTAAAATACATAAGTACATAAGTAAAGTTTTTTTCATAGTTAAATTGGTTTTAGTTGCAATAGTTATTGGTTGGTTGAAATCATCAAAGCGAGGCAGCAGGTAAATGTGGGGATTTTCCTGAAAAATGTGAATCAAATATAATAAAAAAATCGTATCGATTTGATAGTCAGAGACGTGTAATTGATTTGAAAATCGAATAATAATATTTTAAAATAAAAAAAGCCCCGTCTTTCTTGGAAAAACGGGGCTGAAAAATTTAAGGGTTTTTTATTTTTTGATGAATTTTTTAGCGAATGTCCTGCCATCGGCATCTTTCAGATTGATGATATACGATCCTGTCGCAAGCGATTTAACCGTTACCGTATTGTTGATGACCGCCGAATCCAGAACGAGTTTTCCGGTTAAGTCGAATACTTGTGCCGACTTGATATCTGCAGCAGCGCTATTGGCTTTGATGTTGATGATATCGCTTGTCGGATTAGGGAAAAGGGTGAAATCGTTGCTGTCCATCTGTTCCACTTTTAAAGGGAAAGAGCCTTCCGATACTGTTAATTTGTGGTCGATTTCAGGATTCAGGATCGTGTCGACATCTCCCGAAGGCCATTTGATCACGACTTTGTCTATTGAGGTTGCTGCACCGATTCCGAAATGCGCATCCAGTGTACACATGTAGCCAAATCCTTCACCGCTTCTGATATCCCGGATCTGTTTGCCCCAGGCTCCGTAAATTTCGATACGCGCACCGATTCCGTTGCTGTTGCTCGCAATTCCGTCAAGCGCGATAGTAATCCAGTTGTTGCCATTTGGAACCGCATAACGAACCGTAGTGCCGTTAAGGATATCAAGGAAACCGTCACCATTTAAATCTCCAACAGCACCTATGCTCAGGCCGGAAGGATAATTGGTGCGCTCGAAAGTCCCGTCACCTTTATTGAACATGATTTTATTGGAACTGCCCAGCACATCGACAAAACCGTCATTGTCAAAATCATAGGCCAGATAATCCCTGTTTGTGGTGCCATCGGTATCCCATCCGGAACCAGCTGTGATATTGGTGAAAGCCTCTTCGATACTGTTTGTAGTGTCGAGATTGTTCCTGAATAATTTATGGGTGACGCCGCCATTGGATCCGATCAGGATATCCATATCGCCGTCGTTGTCAAAATCTGCAATGGCCGAAGACCAGGTGGTGATTGGTGAAACATTGATCTGCGCAAGTGCCGAAACATCTGTGAAAACGCCGTTGCCGTCATTTCTGTGGAGCTCGCAAGGCGGACCGGAACATTTTGAGATGAACATATCCACATCGCCGTCGTTGTCGTAATCAGTCCATAATGAGGCGTAATTTCCACCGCTTGGCGTAATGCCCAGCGAATAAGCTCCAGGCGAAATTCCAGATTGATAGTAAGTGTAGTTTCCGGCGCCGTCATTGAGATAATAAACATTCGGATTCACGTCATGGCACGAAAATACATCAAGGTTTCCATCATTGTTGATGTCTACAAAGTTGGTTCTCTGGCAAAAAATATACTGGCCAGGTGTGAGATTTGAATACGCCGTTCCTGTACTGTTTGAACTCCACAGTGAGATGCCGCCGCTGCCTCCGATGAGCAAATCATTGTAACCGTCTTTATTTAAATCCCCTGCAGCGATGCTCCATGAAGGCATTTGCGTGCCTCCGGGAACTGTATAATCGGTAAAAGTGAATGTGCCTCCTGTTTGTTGGTAATTTACCCGGAGGTTGCTGTTGCTAAGGCTTACAATATCGTCTTTATGGTCGCCGTTCATGTCGACGATGCACATATTATATGCCGATCCGCTAACGTTTGCGATTGTCTGTGAAGTGAAATTAACCGGGACGATAATTGGCGCTTCAGTCAATTCAAAATCAAAACCCGCTGCGCTCCATTTGTTATCCCAGGCAATAAAATAAGTCGTCCCCGCATTTACGTCGAACGCTTTCTTAGATAGGAAAGAATTGGTATTTTCTAAATTACAAGCGATAATCCCGGCATTGTCATCACTGGCCACGCAGGTAAGTCCGCCAGAGCAGGAACCCGTATAGACGCTGAAATTGGTGTCTTTACAAATGTTGGCAACCAAATCTGAAGAGACAACCACATGATAATTTTGCGTTGGCGTATAAGTATACCATTTTCCCATGGTGGCTGAAGAACAGGTGGTGGTTACATTGCCACCGTCGATGGCGTTAACAGTTGTGATTCCGGCCGTAATTGGCGTCGCAACACCACACGGGCTCGGAAAATAAGGCGCCTCGATTAATTGGAATTCAAATCCTTCTTCACTCCAACGGTTATCCCAGGAAATGTAATAGGTTGTCCCGGCATACACGTCAAAAGTTTTCGTAGAAAGGTAAGATGATGCGTTTCCGTTGTTACAGGCAATAGTACCGTTGTCGTCATCGCTGGTGTAGCAAACGAAACCGGCGCATGATCCGGTATAAACGCTGAAATGCGTGTCTTTACAGATGTTCACAAGCAAATCCGATGTTACCGTAACGCTGTGGTTTTCGGTAGGCGTGTACGTATACCATTCCGCCATGCCCGCATTGGAGCAGTTATTCGTGATGTTGACCCCGTCAATAGCGTCAACAATGGTTGTGCCTGCCGTTATCGGCAATGCCGTGGCACAGGTATTTTGTGCGTGTGTGAGCTGAAATCCCAAACAAAGGAATAGCAGCGCAATTGTTTTGAAAATATCAAACGGAGTCGATATTTTTTGAGGGTAATTTTTCCAATCCATTTTGTTCTTATTTAGTTGTTATATTTATTCGCATCTTGGTAATGAGTTAATCCATAGTTGTATGAGCGCCACACCTTCCTCATGAATTACCGTCCGGCCATGAAGCGGCATCCTGTAGGATTCATCGGTGGTGTTGATCCTGTAAAACAGCATCGATTGATCAGGATGTCCTGCCGATACGATTTTGTTCATTTCGACAGGAAAATTCTGCATGTCCTGTGTATCTACGCAAACGCCCATATTCGTATATCCATTTGCATTTCCGGTTTCGCTAAAGGCGAATTTCATCGGCCTGTATTCGCAATGCCTATCGGTCATGTGACAGTGGGAGCAATTGGCATCGACATAAGATCGGGCCCTTAAATCAAGCGATTTTGACGTGTCGTTGTAATCGATCACGGTGTTTTCGGCAGAAGGCAGGCTGAAATTATCTTCAAGATAACCCGCTTCAATCCATTTGATAAGCTGATTTTTGGCCGCCGTTCCATAATTGTAATCAAAATTCAGATTCTGCGGCTTGATGCCTATTGGAATCTGTTTGGTCACCACAACGCCGTCAACAACCTGTTGCGATTTATGGCAGATAAAGCATTGTGCTGCCGCAGGAATCCGGTAATCGGCACTTTTAATAACATTATTCTCATCTTTCCAGCTCACCGGCGTAATACTGCCGGCCATGTCGTAAACCGCCTCAGTTTGTTCAGCGTTCCAGACGTAAGCGGCAAACATCCATCCGGTCGCTTTCTTAATCATCACGCGGGTTTCAACGATTCGTGTTGCCCCGACAGGATTTACATTCTGGACGTTTTCGTAGTAAAATGTCTTGATCAGTGCAGCGCCCACAGGCAATTCCAATACTGTTTTGTCACTGTTGTACGTTGCTTTTGTTCCCGGCGGCATCCAGACAAATCTTTTCTTATGGGCATAATCGGTGAAAAGGGAACTCGCGGGAGCATATGGCAGGACATTCAGGGAAGGCTCGAGGTTTTTCAAATCGCCTTCAAAAAAATGATATTCGGATAAGTGGTTATAAGGAACCTGGGTTAAGTCGACATTGACCGGAGATTCAGGCTCAGGTTCAGTTATAACAGGTGTAACGGGCAAATAATAGTCATCCTCAGATTTCGAACAGGAAATAATTATTATGACCAGTGAGATGAAAGGAATGAGGAATGCGTAATGTTTTTTCATAAAAATTTGGTTGTCCTTTCAAAAATAATAAAAAAACATATTAATATGATAGTCAGGCGCATGGAATATTCCGAATTGGATAATAAAAAATTAAGGCCCATAAAAAAAGCCCCGTTTTACAAGGAAAACGGGGCTTTAAAAAAGGTAAGTATTTTGTTATTTTTTGATGAACTTTTTGGTGAATTGTCTTCCTTCGGCATCTTTCAATGAAATAATGTAAGATCCTGTAGAAAGTGATTTCACATCAACGGTATTGTTGCTTGCATCCGAGCTCAAAACAACCCTTCCGCTCAGGTCAAATACCTGGGCATTGGTAATGTTTGCTGCATTGTTGCTCGATTTGATGTTGAGCACATCGCTGGTTGGATTTGGAAAAACACTGAAATCGCTATTGGTCATCTGGTCTACGCCCAGTACCGAAGAGCCTTCCAATACGAAGAGGTTCTGGTTGCTTGAAGGATTCAGGATCGTATCAACCGTTCCCGATGGCCATCTTACGACCACTTTTTCGATTGCGCTTGCCGTCCCGATTCCGAAATGTGCATTCAGTGAACTCATGTGACTAAAGCCTTCACCGCTTCTGATTTCGCGGATCTGTTTGCCCCACGCGCCATATATCTCGATGCGTGCGCCAATCCCGCTGCGGTTGCTTGTGACACCTTGTAGTTTCACACCCAGCCATTTGTTTGGGTTTCCGCTGTTGTAATATACTTTATTTCCGGTCTGCACATCAAGGAAACCATCGTTGTTGAAATCGCCAATAGCGCCTTCGCTGAAAGCCAGATTGTAACCTGTAAAGGTCATGTCGCCATTGTTGATGTACAATTGTTTGCTGTTCTGCCAAAGGAAATCCACAAAACCGTCATTATTGAAATCGGCCTGTTGGATTTCCCAGGAACCGTTATCCACATGCCCGTCGCCGGTCCTGATCAGGTTGATGCCCGAAGTCGCGATGATATCTGTAAAAGTACCGTCGCCATTGTTGCGGTAGAATTTATTCTGGTCTTCATAAACATTCGACAAAACATAATCCATATCGCCATCGTTGTCATAATCTGCAAAAGCGGTCGACCATGATTGTGCACCGTCGGCAACTCCGGCAGCCGGGGCAACATTGGTAAAAGTTCCGTCACCGTTATTTCTGTACAATACATTAATCCTTTGCGGATCGGTATAATCGTTTGAACCGCCGCGGCATTTGGCCTCAAACATATCCATATCGCCATCGTTGTCGAAATCGGTCCATACCGTAGCGTAGTTTCCTGCAAGCGCAGGCGTTACGAAAAGCGAAATGTCGAATACCAGATTTCCTGCGCCGTCATTTCTGTAAATATGATTCTGGTCTACGTCATGGCAAGCGAATACGTCAAGGTTTCCGTCGTTGTCGATGTCGATGAAATTGTTGCGTTGCGAAAAGATGTAGCGGTTGAAATTGTTGACATTCGGATTGGATTCTGTCGTATGTACCAACTGTGTAAATCCTGTCCCGGTATCGTTGGCCTTCAAAACCGAAGTCCTGTCGGAACCGCCTAAAATAAGGTCGTTGAAACCGTTCCTGTCATAATCCCCTGCAGCGATGCTCCATCCCGGGTTGTTGGTGAGTCCGGGAACATTGTAGGTATGTGCCTCAAAACCGCCAGCCGTTTTCTGAAGGTATACCGTTACGTTGGGTGCGTTAACCGTGACAATATCGTCAAGGAAATCGCCG
>DATHGE010000105.1:0-3844 GCA_035317805.1 Flavobacterium sp.
GTAACCGAATTTGAAATACCTTCCATACGAAAACCGCGCCCCGAAATAATACCGGTTCTCATTGTTCTTTTGCTGGTAACCGCCGGTAATTCCGTAAACGATTCCGCTCGGCACGTCTTCCACAATCGCATAATTAAAAAGGTATTTGTCCTGCGTAAACTGCCGGGATGAAATTCCGAGCCCGATCATATAGAAATTCTCGTCGGAGAAATAATTCAGCGTATCAGAAACTGGCTTTTCCACATAATCCACCTTTAGATAACGCGCCGAAGTAATCAGGTTGGTCGTCCGGCTTTTCTCGGAACTTCCCTTAAAAATCTGATATGCATGCCCGGCCCAATAATCCTGGGTATTGTGTTTGTAAATTTCAAAATTTTCTACATTGTTGGAATCGACAACAGAAACGCGCTGAAATTTCTGGTCAAAATAAACCCCGGCTGCCCAGCGCGTATAGGGCGAGAAAAACGGCCGCTCGATGTTGAACACTTTGCTGTAATTGTCGTCGAGGTCGATTTCGTAACCAACTGTCGTTTGAATGTAAGTATTAAGGATGTTCGGAATCGTATAGGAAGTTTTATATCCATTATCGTTGGAGGTGAGGCTTTTCTTGTAGGAATTCCGGAACTGGTGCCCGGTTCCCATAAAGTTCCTTTCGTTAAGGTCGAAATTAAGTCTTGAGCTGCTGGCCGAAAAATCAGGAATCAAACTCCACGCATCGAGTACGCGGATGTAAATGTCGACCGAATCTTCAGAAACAAGATTGGCTTCCATGCGGACGGCGCGCACATAACGCTGGCTTCGAATCAGACGTTCCGATTCTAAAACGAGCAGCGAATCGAGTGGCTTGTTTCTTCTGATCAGCAGTAAATTCCTGATGGCAAGATTGCTGGTTTTGTTGTGGAGGGCGTTTCCGGTCTTGTAGGTCCAGCGGTTTGGTTTTTTGGTCGAATCGATTTCCGAATATCCGAAAGGGTCTAAAGTGGTAATGTTGATTTTACGGATAATCCGGCCTTCCGCCTGGGAGTAGTTTTTTTTCTTGATTTTTTGGAAGGTATTTTTTTTGACTTTCGGTTTGGCAATTACAGGTTCGAAAATCAGTCGGTGCAGAAATTTGGTAAAACCTCTTTTCCTCGAGTAGTTTTCAATATTGCGGTACATGGCAAGCGAGTCTTTTTCTGTTTTTTTTGCCTTTGGTTTCTGCTGTGAGAAAGACAACTGGCAACTGCAGAGTAGCAACAGACAAAGAAGTAATTTATGCTTAAAGATCATTCGCCGTTTGTTTTCTGAATATTTCGGGAAGCGCAAAAGTAACGGCTAAATATACTGAAATTTAAAAATCGGTACCTGATTTAACAGCAGATTGTGAATCCGTTTGGCAATCTATTTTATTTTCAATTTTTTTAACCCTTTTTGAAGCATCGAAATGCCTCCTTCTTTGATGTCTTCGAGATTCTCAGGTGCTTTCATGACCAAACCTGAAACGCCGGTCTGTAAAGCGGTCCCTGCGAGTTTTCCGATAATTCCCGCTCCGGAGCCGATAACGAATTTTTTAGCGAGGAATCCTGAGGCCAGGCTTAATATGCCTTTAACAAGTTTGCCTTTAAAATTCGGGCCTGAAACGGCATCGCTAAAGCCATCCTTGATGATTCTTATCGGATTGAGCTGCTCTTTTGTGAATTCAAAATGTTCCTTCAAAAGATACAGTTCTGATTTCTGCTGGTTTTCCAGAAACACAATCGCTTCGCTTAATGATTTGTTGTCTGTGACGGTTATCATCTTTTCTTTTCTTTAAATATTTGTCTTACGATAAAATCATTGAGTGGCGTTTCGAGCCATGCACGGCGGAAGATCAACAATATGCCGCCGATTACAAAGTAGATTCCGGCCACGGCAAAAAAACCATAATAGGTTCTTCCCAAAACATCGCCCAGATAAAAACAAAGCCCCAAAGTAACCAGAAGGAAAAATAAAGCAATGATAGCGATGATCACTATTCGGGAAATCACTGAGGTGAATACGTCGGTCGTTTTGTCGATGGCTTTCAATTTGTAAAGTTCGACGCTCGTTTTGGCGTATTGCTCGATTTTCTCGACAAGCATTTCCACTATGATTACTTTATCTTTCATATCCGGTCAGTTTTTAGATATTACATTTTCCCGTTGCCGGTTTTGCTTTTAACGTCTTCAGCATATTCGTAAGCTTCATCAAAATGATTTATGCCGCCTTGTTTAACGGCTTCGAGTTTTGAAGAAAGGTTGTCGATTACACTGTTGTATTTTGTTTTCAATCCGTCGAGTTGGCCTTTGCCTTTGTCGGCGATTTTTTTACGGGTTTCCGAACCTTTATCCGGTGCGAACAAAATCCCCAAAATGGCTCCGGTTGCTAAACCTGCCAATACTCCTAATGCTACTTTTCCTGTGTTCATGATGCAAAATTTAATAATTATTAATTCTTTTTTTTTATTCTTTTTCTTTTTTATAGCAATATTCCCCAATCATTGTATTCTAGTAAAATGTGTAACCGAGTCCGAACGACAGCACCTGGTTTTTGTAACGCGGTGTTGTGGTATTTCCGTCCGAATCTGTTTTATTGATATCCCAACCGCCACGGGCCGAGACAAACGCGCCTTTGTAGTTGAATTCGGCTCCGACTACAAATCCCAAAATGTTCTTTTTATAATTGTCTTCGGTGATTTCATTTTCCTGTTCCACTGTGATGGTCCCATTGTTGAAATCATCTTTGGTTTCGAGCAGATACGAAAACTGCGGTCCAACGAGAAAGGTCAGGAATTTTGTAGGTTTGATCTGCAACTGCAGCGGAATGTCGAGATAACTCGTAGTCCTTTCAAAATCGAAAGCGCCGCCAAGAAATGTTCCGGTAGCCTTAAACCCTTTTTGGGAATACAGGACTTCGGGCTGGATCCCGAATAAGTTCCCGAGTGGTACCGATACGAATGCGCCGCCGTAAAAACCGGTTTTGTTGTCGGCGACAAAGTCCTCGCCTTCTTCATCGTATACGTTGGAAATGTCGACACCCGCTTTGATTCCGAAACCGAATTGGTCCCTGTTGTCATCTTTCGGGGTTGGCGTAATCGTTTGCTGTGCAAATAATGTCGTCGCCGATAAAATGATGGCGGTGAATAAGGAGATGTTTCTGAGATTTTTCATGGAATAATTTAGATTAATCGGTGTGATTTTCACTTCAATAATTTTACTTTACAAAGATGCAATCCTAATGACCGCAACCCATTACAAAACTTTCATTATAACTTATAAGATTTGCACCTGCCCGTTTTTCGGCATTTTTTACCAATAAAAAAGACGCCCTGAAAGGCGCCTTTATCTGTTTGATTTAAAATCGTTTATACCATCCGGATTTTACAAATGGTGGTTTTTATAGATCCTGTTGGCATTTTGCAATTGATGTTCGGCAACATAATTCCGAAACCACGATAGCAGGGAATCGTAATATTTCGACAGCGCCATGAGATTGACTTCCGGATTATTGTCTACCGGAACCGTTACTGGCATCTCATTCAGGTACTTTGACAATTCAGGGTAATTTTCCTGAATGACCATCGTAAGTTTCATAATCTTATCGTTCATTTCTGCTTCGGTTTCCATGGCATTATTTTTAGAAGGTCAAATATAACGCAATTTGACCGACATTTATTTTTTGTTTTGCTCTTTTTCTTTTTGTGCGGCCTCTTTTTGTTCTTTGGCTTTTTCAGCGGCATCTTCGGCGGCTTCTGTGGCTTTCTTTTTTTCTTTTTCGGCTTTTTTGGCGGCTTTCTCAGCCGCTTTTTTCTTCTTGTTGAAATAGCCTTTCAGCAGAAAGTTATGTT
>DATHGE010000106.1:0-9588 GCA_035317805.1 Flavobacterium sp.
CGCTGGCGCTGATGCTGAACTTGCCCGGAATTTCTGCATTGGGAAGAAAAGTCTACGGATACATCGCTGGCCATCGCCTTACGGAAAGATGCACGAGCGAAAATTGTCTGATGCCCGAATTTTCGGCACCGGCTTCCGAAACCGAAGATTTTCTCGTCGCAGGCTGGAACCGTCTCAACATCACCAAAAAATTCTGGAAATATATGTTGCTGTTTATGATCGCCATGCAATTGCTGCTCATCAGCATATGCCCGATTTTCGACAGGCAGATGAAAGGCAATATCGTCGGAAAGACATTCAACACCATCAATCTCATCATCCGGACACCGCTCAAGAAAACCCTTGGCATCACGGCGCATCCGGTTTTTATGTACGATATCCATTTTGACGGCTACAATCATATTTTCAAAATCGTCTGTGACGAAAACCATAAAATAGTCCCGCTGCTCGACGAGAACGGCATGGCGACGAACAGTTATGCCAACGGCGCGCTTTGGGTCAATTACACATTCCGCACGAATGAAAAGGTTTTGGTCCGCCAGAAATATGAGAATGGCCTGCAGCGTTACCTGCGGTATTTTGAGAATGAAAACCATTTGCAACAACCATCCTATACGATTTATGTAAAGGAAATTGAGACCACAGGCAAGTGGCAAAAAGATTTTCTGCACCGACAGATGAAAAAGCCGTGGGAACCCGCCGGAAGCTGTCAATTATCAGATAGTACAGCCCTATTTAAATGGAACAACCGCATGCAGGCTATATTTGCGTCAGAAAGCCAACACCAGCCAAAGCCATGAAAAAAATCGCAATACTCGGAGCCAGTTACCTGCAATTGCCTTTGGTTTTAAAAGCCAGGGAATTGGGTATTGAAACCCATTGTTTTGCATGGGATAATGCAGAAGCGGTCTGTAAAACGGAGGCAGATTATTTTTATCCGGTTTCTGTTTTGGAAACTGAAAAAATCCTCACAGCATGTAAAGCAATCGGCATCGAAGGCATTACGACCATCGCAACCGACATTTGCGTTCCGACCATTTGCGCGGTTGCAGAAAAAATGAAACTGACGGCAAACAGTGTCTGGTCGGGATTCGTTTCCACCAACAAATCGGCCATGCGCGAGGCATTTGTCAAAAACAGGATCGATTCCCCAAAATTTATAAGCGTCAATAGCTACGATCGGGAAACATTTGAAAACTTTAGTTTTCCATTAATCGTAAAACCAACCGACCGTTCGGGAAGCCGCGGCGTGAGTAAAGTTGGCAATCATCTGCAACTCGAGGCCGCCATTGAAGCTTCCATCAGCGAGTCACTCGAAAAGAAAGCGATTGTCGAAGAATTTATTGAAGGTACGGAAGTCAGCGTCGAATGCATTTCCTGGAAAGGGCAGCATTATCTGCTTGCCATTACCGACAAAATCACGACCGGAGCGCCGCATTTTGTAGAATTGGAACACCACCAGCCAAGCCATCATACCGCGGAAACGCAGCTTAAGATAAAAGAAGCGACATTCCGTGCGCTGGATGCGCTCGACATCGCTTACGGCGCAAGCCATTCCGAATTTAAGATTACCGAAGAAGGGAAAATCATTGCGATTGAAGTCGGCGCCAGGATGGGCGGGGATTTCATAGGCTCGCATCTGGTGCAGCTTTCTACAGGATATGACTTCCTCAAAGGCGTACTCGACGTAGCGCTGAACCAGTTTGAGACACCGAGTTCAGGAACCGGACATTTTTCAGGGGTGTATTTCCTGTGCAAGGAATCGGAATCCCTGCTGCCGTATTTTGAGCACGAGAATTCATTTGATTTCGAAAAAAAGATTTTGAAAACAGATTTGCACTATATTAGTAACAGCAATGACCGTTCGGGTTACCTGATTTATCAGGATTCAAAAAAAATTACGCTGCCATGACATTATCTGTAGTTTCTGCCTTGTATAAATCGGAAAGGTTTCTGGAAACATTCCTTTCGGAGATGACCCGCGTGATAGCCGTTTTAGGCATTCCCGACTACGAGCTGGTCTTTGTAAATGACGGTTCCCCTGATAATTCGCTGTCATTCCTACTCGAAAAGAAAAAGACCATTCCGCAAATAAAAGTGGTTGACCTGTCCCGAAATTTCGGACACCATTATGCGATGCAGGCCGGACTGGAACAGGCAAAGGGCGATTTTGTCTTCCTGATCGACAACGATCTCGAGACACCGCCGGAGTTTCTGATCCAATGTTTCGAATTGCTCAGGGAACAGCCCGATACTGACGTCGCCTATGGTTACCAGTCGGCACGCAAGGGGAAATTTGTAGAGAGTTTCGGAGGGAAGATTTTCTGGTGGGCGCTCAATAAATTTTCGGATGTAAAGATCCCAAAAAACATCCTTACCGAAAGGCTGATGCGCAAAGCATACGTGCAAAGCTTGTTAAGTCTTGGCGATGCGAATCTTTTCCTTGGCGGGATGATGTATTGGACCGGATACAACCAAACGGGCATTCCGGTGGTAAAAGGCATCCGCGAGGGGCAAAGCACCTACAGCACCAGAAGGCGTATGGAACTGATGATCCAGGCGATCACCTCTTTTTCGGGAAAACCGCTAGAATATTTATTTTATACCGGACTCACAATCACTTTTGGAAGCCTGTTCGCCATCGTTTATTTTGTCGTGCAAAAAATCATTTACGGCGATCGGGTAGAATTGGGCTGGACATCTCTCGTCGTGATCAACATCCTGATTCTGGGGATTATCTCGACTTTCCTTGGGCTCATCGGGATTTACATCTACAAGGTTTTCAAACAGGTACAAAACCGGCCAAATGCCATAATCAGGAAAATTTACGAATGAAGACTTTAGCCATTATCGGTTCGGGGCATTTGGGCCAACAGATTGCACATTATGCGATTGCCGACCGGCATTATGCCAAAGTGGTCTTTTTTGATGACGTTGCCACTGAAAAAATGGCTGCCGGATTTGAGATCCTCGGAAATTCCGACGCGATTGAAACCGCTTTCCGCGAAAGGAAATTTGACGAAATCCTGATTGGGATCGGTTACAAGCATTTAAAGATACGCGCCGGATTATTCGAAAAACTCAATGCAAAAATCCCTTTCGGGAAAATCATACATTCGACCGTTTGGGTTGATCCTACTGCGAAAATCCATCCGGGCTGTATTATTTATCCGGGCTGTGTGATCGATGCGCATTCAGTGATTTCCGAAAATACGATCCTGAACATAGGCTGTACGATTGCGCACGACACGACCATCGGAAAACATTGCTTTTTATCGCCGCGCGTTGCCTTTGCCGGATTTGTAAAAACGGGTGAGCAGTGCATTTTCGGGATCAATTCGACCATTATAGACAATATCTCGATTGCTTCGCATATACAGCTTGGCGGCGGAAGCGTCGTGATCAAAAATATCGAAGGACAAGGTTTGTATGTGGGAAATCCAACAAGATTTATACGATAATGGCTGCGAAATTCTTCTTTAAAGGACTTAATGAACTGCGTGCGATTGCAGCATTGTCGGTGATTTTTCACCATTTGGAATTGTATAGTTTCCGCGAGAAGCGCGCCAGCCTCTTTAATGTTCCTTTTCTGGAAAATTTTATATCGAATCTCGGAAAGAACGGCGTGTACCTCTTTTTTGTACTGAGCGGATTCCTGATTACGTATCTTTTACTCAAAGAAAAAGAACAGCAGCAGGATGTCCGGATTAAAGATTTTTATTTGCGCAGGGTTTTCAGGATCTGGCCGTTGTATTTTATCCTGTTTTTAGTTGCCTTTGTTTTCATTCCGTTGCTGGTTTCACAAACCACTTTTTTTGATTCGGAAACCTATTACATGAGTTTGATCCACGATGCAGAAAGGTACAAAACCCACACCGTGCTGCTGTATTTATTGCTTTTATCCAATTTTGCATTGCCGGTTGTAGGCGCTTCACAATCGTGGTCGGTGAGCGTTGAGGAACAGTTTTACCTGATCTGGCCACATCTGGTCAAAAGGTTTTCGCGCAGAAAGTTGCTGCTGGCTTTTATTTTTCTGTTTGTAGGTATTCTTGCCTATCAGGTGCTGCATCTTCCGTATTATGCACTGCTTAAAAAAATCCCGCTTGAGATTATGGCCATCGGAGGTGTTTTTGCCTATTGTTGGTTCTATCATAAAAATATATTGGAAAAGTATTTCAGGAACAACCTGTTATTTGCGGCCAATTTGGGCTTGTTGTTTTTGGGTTTGCTGTATCCGCTGCCCAAAATTTTCCTTGCGGTTATGTTCGGATTGTTGATTTTATTTGTAATCACCGATCGCAGCATCAATCTTCGCAACAAAACATTAGCCTGGCTCGGAACGATTTCTTACGGCATTTATATGTACCATCCATTTATGATGTTCCTGTCTTCGGCAATTTCAAATAAATTTTTCCGCCAGGATGACGGCGCCTATAAAATCCTGTTTTATTTATTAACCATTACTTTTACGATAGCCATCAGTTATTTATCTTACCATTTTATCGAGAAGAAACTCATCGCGTTTAAAGACAAAAAATTCAGTACCTTAAAATGATACCATTCAATAAACCACACCTCACGGGCAAAGAAACACATTACATCTATGATGCGGTGAGCACCGGCAAGATTTCCGGAAATGGAAAATATACCAAATTATGCCAGGACTATTTTGAGAAGCAATATGGTTTTAAAAAATGCCTGCTCACGACTTCGTGCACCGATGCGCTTGAGATGGCGGCGCTGCTGATCAATATCGAACCGGGCGATGAGGTAATCATGCCTTCGTACACATTTGTGAGTACGTCCAACGCATTCGTTTTGCGCGGCGCGAATATTATTTTTGCCGATTCCAACAGCGAGAACCCAAACCTCGATGCCGATGCGGTTGAAGCGTTGATTACGCCAAAAACCAAGGCGATTGTTCCCGTTCATTATGCCGGAATTGCATGCGATATGGATAAGATTATGGAATTGGCTCACAAATACAACCTTTTTGTTGTGGAAGATGCAGCACAGGCCATCGACAGTTTTTACACCGGAAAAGACGGCAGGAAAAGGGCGCTCGGTTCTATCGGGCATCTCGCGGCATTCTCTTTCCACGAAACCAAAAATATCATTTCGGGTGAAGGCGGCATGCTCGCAATCAACGACATTCAATTTGCTGACCGCGCAGAAATCATCTGGGAAAAAGGCACGAACCGTTCCTCATTTTTCCGCGGCGAAGTTGACAAATACGGCTGGGTAGATATGGGAAGTTCGTTTCTGCCATCGGAAATTATCAGCGCCTTCCTTTGGGCGCAGCTCGAAGAACTCGAAAATATACAGAACAAACGCAAATCCATTTGGAACCAATACTTCAACGGATTGCAGGATTGGGCGAAAGCCAACGGGATCATGCTGCCGGTAGTTCCGGATTACGCGACGAATAACGGACATATGTTTTACCTTGTCTGTAAAGACCTGCAACAGCGCACCGAAATCATCAACAGGCTCAAGGCAAACGACGTCTGGTGCGTTTTCCATTACCTGAGCCTGCACAAAAGCCCGTTTTATACCGACAAACATTACGGCGCCGAACTCCCAATGTCCGACCATTACAGCGATTGCCTCATAAGATTGCCGTTTTATTACGACCTTTCGGAAGCGGAAATCGAAAAAATAATCTCGGCACTGAAGCAATGACAAACGGCCAACGCAATATCAAGATCTGGGGATTTATACTTGCGATACTGATTGTGGCAGGCGTGGCATTTTCTCCGGTGAGCGGCGATGCGCCATTTTATCTGTCGGTGGCGCGCGACATCAGCAACCATCTCGTTCCGTATCGCGACATCAATCTGGGATATACGCCTTTGATGATGTATTTCAATTCGGTCATCTGGAGTGTTTTCGGGCAGCCGCCGTATTTTGTGTTTGTGATTTTCCAGTACCTGGTCATCTTGCTTTCGGCGTTTTTGCTGTATAAGATTTCAATACAATCGGGACTTGAAAAGAACAAGTCGGTTTTTCTGGGTATTTTATTTTCGATTTGCATTTTGAGTTCGGATGGCAGTTATATCAATCTCGAAGTCTATTCGATTTTGTTCGTATTGTTGTCATATTGGATGCTGCCCGGAAAAAAATACATTGCCGCCGGATTTTTACTCGGACTGACATTCTTCTGTAAGCAATATGGAATCCTGAATTTCATTCCGTTCCTGCTGTTGATTTTCTACGGAAGTGACAATAAGATTAAAGCTGTTTTCCAGTTTTGCCTTGGCGGAATGATCCCGTTGATCTTCTTCCTGTCGTATTATTGTGCCATCGAAAAAGTAGCTTTTGAAACCCTGCTTTTCCAGCTTACCGGACAAGGCTACGGCGAAAAAAGCATCGAAGCATCCAAAAGCATCATCGGTTTCCTCAACGGCGCTAAGGTTTTGCTGCTGATGCTGGTTCCTTTGGTTCTGATGCGGTTTAATCCGCTAAAAAATAAGGTGCAACTGATTCTCACGATTGGATTGGCAACCGCCTTGCTGCCGGTTTTCGTACAGCATTTCCAGCATTATTTTCTCAATGCGTTTCCGTATGCGGCGCTGCTCATTGCCATGAACTGGAAGGATAAGGAGTGGAACTGGCCGGCTGTGCATATTTCCTTGCTCCTCGTTTCGGCTTTCCTGGCCTTGCGGATTGTCAATTATACCGAAAAAAAGAAAACCCAGGATCAGGTGGCGGCAACATTGCGCGAAACCTATCCCAACGGTTCGGTCATTTATCTGAAAGGGCAGACCAATTATCTGTATGTGCTCAATAACTATAAAAATCCGGTTCTGAAGCAGGCGGGCTACGACTATGCATATAAAACCGACAGCGATTTTTTAAAAAAATACACGGTGCTGACCTACGATAAGATCCCGAATGAAATTCCTGAAAGGATCCTGACCGTCAACAACACTAAAATCTACGAATACTAAAAATCCATGAGTCAGTTAAAAAAAGGGGCCATATTATCTTTTATCACGATTATCCTGACCAACGGGATCGGGCTGCTCATTACGCCTTACATGATCGGGAAACTCGGCCTTTCGGAATATGGATTGTACACGCTCATCGGCTCGGTTGTCGGAACCATCAGCGTGCTCGATTTCGGACTCAGCAACACCATCGTGCGGTTTGTGGCGAAATACAAGGCGAAGAACGACCGCAGAAGCGAAGAGAATTTCCTCGCGACGACGATGCTTATCTACGCCACGATTTCCGCGCTGATTGTCATTACCGGAATCATACTTTTCTTCAATCTCGAATGGATTTTCAAGAAACTCACGCCTGCCGAACTCGGAAAGGCCAAAACGATGTTCATCATCCTGATTTTCAATCTCGCGATTACCTTACCCGGCGGCGCTTTTACGGCGGTCAGTTCGGCTTATGAAAGATTTGTCTTTCCGCGCGCGCTTACCATTATCAGATATATTGTTCGTTCGGCGATGGTGATCGGATTGCTGTATTACGGTGGCGATTCCATCTCGATTGTGATTCTTGACACGGTGATGAATTTGCTCGTCATCAGCACCACAGGGTTTTATGTACTTAAAAAATTGCATGTCCGTTTCAAGTTGCACCAGTTTGAAATACCGCTGATCAAAGAGATTTTTTCGTTTTCGATATGGATTTTCATCTTTGCGATGGTCGGCCAGTTTCAATGGAGCGGCGGGCAGATTGTACTCGGAATCATGTCCGGATCCAAACCGGTCGGAATCTACGGTGTCGGAATCATGCTCGGAACTTATTACGGCGCCTTTTCCACAGCGATATCGGGTGTTTTTCTGCCAAGGGCGACAAAAATGACCGTGCTCGAAGCCAGCCGCGACGAACTCACGGCAATGATGATCCGGATCGGACGGTTCTCGCTGATTATCTTACTGATGATTTTGGGCGGATTCCTGCTTTTCGGTAAACAGTTCGTACATCTTTGGGTAGGCGACGAATACAAACAGGCGTGGTACATCGCATTGATTATCATGGTTTCATATACTTTGCCGCTGGTGCAGTCTTTTGCCAATTCGATGCTCGAGGCGCGAAGCAAATTCTCATTTAAGGCCGTGACGTATATTTCACTGATTGTGCTCGGGACTGCCGTCGGCGCTTACCTGATCCGTTTTTGGGGCGTCATTGGGCTAATTGCGGGTTCCACAGGCGGCTGGATCTTAAGCCAGATTATCATGAATTTCTATTACCACCGCGTAATGCAGCTCGATATTCCAAGATTTTTTAAGGAATTACTGAGTCGTTTATTACCAACATTTATCGTAATTTTGGCATTGAGTTTTGCCCTGAATTATATCCCCGGACATAATTGGGCGAACTTGGTTGTCAAGATTGCTGTTTTCATCTGCATTTTCATCACATTGATGTACAAATTCGGAATGAATGAAAGCGAAATCAAGATTGTCAAGGATTCAATCCCATCATTTCTACGCAAAAGATAATATGTTCAAACTCGGTAAAATAACGTTTTCTGATCACGGGAAAACCATCGCGTACCATTACGAAGTAAGTGCCGCCATCTCCAAATATTTCAATAAGGCAGCACCTTTTTTTGCAGCATATGACCGGGATGTCAGCACCGTTCCGCAAAGTATTGCCGTGATTCCGCTTTTGGCGAACATTATGCCGATTGCCTGGTTTGCGGGCTTTGACGTGTATGTGGACGAACTCGACGCGACTTTCTATGATTCGCTGCAGCAGCTGCGTGAAGAATTCTCGAAACATTTTCCCGAAATCAAGCCTGAAGTGAAATTGCACGTGGAGCGTTTGGTTGCCAATGCCTTTTCGGAAAACAACACGGCGCTTTTATTCAGCGGCGGACTCGATTCTTTCGAATCCCTGACGCGCAATCTCGAATCCGATCCGTTCCTGGTTTCCGTTCGCGGTGCCGACATCGATATTTCGGATACCAAACGATGGGACGATTTTCAACGCTTCAATAATGAAGAAAAAATCATCAACGACAGCAAGTTGTGCTATGTGACTTCAAACCTGCGCAAGTTTTACACGTATGAAGCAGACCTGCTCGTCGGAATCAATTGGTGGGGAAAAATCCAGCACGGCATGGCATTGTTGGGATTGATTGCGCCTTTGAGTTATCTGAACGGCATCCGCAACATCCTGATCGCTTCTTCCAATACGGGTGAAGTGAACTTTGGCTGGGGCTCGACTTCAGAAACCGACGAGAAGGTCAAATGGGCCAACACGAATGTCATCCATGACGGTTTTCATTTGAGGCGCACCGAAAAAATCCAGAACATCGTCGACTTCGCCAAAAGAACCGGACATTACATCAGGTTGCGCGTCTGTTATTCCGATTTACGCGTTGGTTACAACTGTAGCGTTTGCACCAAATGCCAGCGCACAATGCTCGGAATCATCTTGTGTGGTGAAAATCCAAACGATTACGGATTTAACGTTCCGGATAATTTCTACGACCTAATCCAGAAGAACTTTGGAGAAAGCGCCATGATGACCACCGGTGTGGCTTATGAATGGAAATGCCTGCAGGAAAAAGCACGGCTTTCATCCAATCCTTTTGTAATTAGGGATGCGGTTTCCGAAAAG
>DATHGE010000107.1:0-3262 GCA_035317805.1 Flavobacterium sp.
GTTTGCCAAAGGATCCCGAGTTCATCCATGAGCGGGATAAACACCTCGTAAAAGATTTCGCGGAATGATTTTTCCGAAAGTAAAGTATTATAGGTATTGATGAAATGCGCCTGGTCGAAATTGAGCATGGCGATTTTGAAAGCATTGATCGCATGGTTTTTCGTGTTCCTTTCCGAAAGGATTTCTCTAACGAGCTGCGGGATTTTTTCGGGCGGAAACTGGGATATTTTGGAAATCTTATAGCCGTGACTGTGGAGCAGCGTAATGTTTAACAGTTTTTGGAGGCTCGCCAAATCATAGAGCCGGATGTTGGTCTCGGTCCGCATTGGCTGCAGCACATTGTATCTTTTTTCCCAAATCCGGATGGTATGCGCCTTAATCCCGGAAAGGTTTTCAAGATCTTTTATACTGAAAACTGTTTTTACGTTGTTCATTTTTTGATTCAAACTGTTAAACAAATTTAATCAAAAAGAGTCGTTTTGAACGGAATATTTTCTGGATTTTACGAAAGTATCAGATCGTTTTGATCGCCATGACTTTATCTTCAAAGACTTCCTTGAATTCCGATCGGCCTTTTATACGGGTTTTATAAGTGTAGATTGTGGCGACCGATAATTCGAGAAAATCCGCAATCTGGTTGGAATCCTGTATGCCCAAACGGTAAAGCGCAAAGATCCGGAGCTCAGTATTGAGCAGCTCACCTTTTTTAATGATGCTCTTGTGATCTTCTGAAAACAGGTTGTTGAAATCGGTTATGAAAGTCGGGAACAGTTTCAAAAAGATGGCATCAAACTGGTGAAACAGGTTTTCGCGTTCCTTCTTCACATCATATCGTTTGAGGCTCGAAATGACTTCGTCGGTCTTTTTGGAAATGATTTTCTGTATGGTACTTTTCTGGATATGATCGATCTTATTAATCAGGTCGGAAGTCGCCTTTATCGAATACGCGAGGTATTCTTCCTTAATCGTATTGGCTTCGCTGAGGCTGATGTTCATTTCCTGCAGTTTGTTATAGGAAGTGGCCATTATTTTTTTAGAGGCGTTTCGCTGTTTCAGTTGCTTGAAAATGATGACCAGGAAAATGATTATAATGCAGGCGAGCACCGTAAGCAACATTACGATTTTCTCCAAAGTGTCATTTTTACCGTTGACTTTATTGAGCTGTGCTTTTTCGATAATCGGCAAAATCGAAGATATTTCAATCTTGCGGTGGCGTGCATCATAAAAAGTAGCATCGTCCATCGCGAGATTGATGTAGCGGTTGGCCTTTTCAAGATAGCCCATCTTAAAGAGCTCGTTTGCCAGATTGCGCAGCGCCACGGTTTCTTTGGTTGCATTCTTGACATCAGCAATGGCCGCGAGTGCCAGATATTCGATAGCTTTTTGTGTAAAACCGCGCTCAGAGTAAATATATCCCAGGCTCGATGTCGCGATGCCGTAATATTCCGGAGGCAGGTTGTAATTGTTAATCCAATAGCTGAAGGCAAATTCGGCTCCTTTCCAATCCTGCTGCTTTAAGCGCTTTAGGCTTTCGGTTGCCCAGTATTCGTTGGTATTCGTACTGATCAGTGCCAATGCTTTTTCGAGATACAGATTTCCTTTCTGCACATAATTGATATTGTAGCGCTGGTCTTTGTTATAATCGGCCAAGTCATAGTAGGCGCGGGCCTTGACAGAATAGTAGTCGAATTTGTTTCTTTGTGTAAGCATCCCGGTCTCGATGCTGTTGAGCGTATCAATCGCCTCTTTAAAAAGTCCGGATGAAAGCAGCACGAAACCTTCTTTTATACGTGCCTTGGCCAATAACTGCGGATCTTTTAAGATGAAAGCCTGTGATTTTGCAGCCTCAAGGTAAAAGTAAGCCGAGTCGTATTTGAACGACCGGTATTCGTCAAACAGTGCGATGTAAGAATTATAAAGGTTTTTGTTGTCTTTACTTAAAGTGTATTTGTGGATACTGATCTTAATGGTCTTGATCTTGTCATATTTCTGCCTGACATAAAAATCCTTTTTCTGAAGCGCCTTATCCAAATCTTCAAGCAACGGATTAATCTCTTTAGCAGAGACGGTAAAGCCCAAAAAAAGAATAAATAAAACGAGTAATCTGAACATTTTTTATTTTGGTTTTAGGATCAAATCGCTATTAATTGAATAATTATTGGTGTTTTCGGGTTTGGGATTTTTGAAAATGTGAAGATAAAAACGACGTTTTAAATTCTTTACGAAAATCGACAAAACCATATAAGTCAAGGGGTCAAACTTCCGATATTTTTTTCAAGATGTTAAATATACTGTAAAATTTTTCAATTCGACAATAAAAGCAACGCTTAAGTAGGGTATCAAAAATAAATTAGTGTTAAAACCCTCATATCTTCAATTATTTGGCTTCAAAAATAAGAAATTTTATCTCAACAGCTGCTTGATTTTTATTGATTGTAATAAATTATAATTATTTGATATTCAATACATTGAAAACAATTTAATCGATATAGTATCTTGATTTTTTATGAATATTTTTTTTTAGACTTTTTTAACGTTTAGCTTCGTTTACTTCTAATTCGAAAAAAATAACTAACAAAAAAACCAAACTTTATGAGACGCAAAATTATTTATTTATTAGCTATCATCGGCCTGTTTGCAGTTGGATGCAATGATGTGGATGATGGCGACCCCGCTAACCCGATAACCCTCTATGAGAAAGTTAATGGCGAATGGAATATCGCCAGCCTGAAAATGACAGACGAATTTGCAAAAGCGAATGCAATCGAACCAAGCGAGCAAGACTTAAGTGCCTTATTTAATTACGAGAATTTCAAGATTGCCTTCCATGTGGATGACAAAATGCAGCCCACTTCTTATGCCGTTTTAGGCGATGTTCCGCCATTGTTCGCAGCAAGCGGCTACTGGCAGTTGAGTTTGCCCTTCCAACAAACGAACGCGAGCGCAACACGCATCTTCCTCTACAGCGATGCACAGAAAACACACCAAACCGACGAATTGCTGCTCACCTCGGTTCCGGGAAGCAACAACGAAATGGAAATCAAATTAGTAAGGGTTTCCGACGGAACGCCTTTCGTATCCTACACTTTTAAACTAACCCGCAACTAATAACAAGTAATATGAAAAATTTTATACGTACAATTTTACTTGCGATTCTATTGGTTCCGGCCTTTATGGAAGCACAGGATGCCGCCGGACCGATCAATGGCATCACCTCTTTTCCGGTGGTTTATAAATATGATGAGCAGGTCACGTGGTATTT
>DATHGE010000108.1:0-17540 GCA_035317805.1 Flavobacterium sp.
TTGAGCAAATTATACAAGGCATCCGAAGTTGATTTGGAAGGTTTCGGAACTGGTTTTACGACCGGTTTGTCTTCCTCAACTTTTTTTGGTTTTTCAGTAGGTTTCTTGATGTTGGCGATTACCGGCGCATCGTCATTGTCACTGGC
Organism: Flavobacterium sp.; assembly: GCA_035317805.1. Lineage (GTDB taxonomy): Bacteria > Bacteroidota > Bacteroidia > Flavobacteriales > Flavobacteriaceae > Flavobacterium. The sequence goes on from DATHGE010000108.1 coordinate 147, forward strand.
GAGGATTTCTTTTTCGACGGCTGCTTTAGGTTGTTTTACCGCTTTTGGAGTCGACTTGACGCTTTCCATTGATTTGAAATTATCGCCGTTCCCAAAATCGCTGTCGCCAAAATTTACGGCCACATCGCCACCGCCACCGCCGCCTTCTTCAAGCATTGAGAGGTCGGTTACATTAGAAAATTTAAGGAAAATGAAAAGCAAGAACAACAGTGCGAATAAGCCCGTCGTCATCACAAATGATTTTTTTCTATTTTCAATTTCAGTAAACACCATAGTTTTCGATAGTTAAAACCTTAATTCATCAAACGAAAATAAGCAAAATAAATTGTTTTTACACCAATTGTTTTAATGCGATCTCAAAGGCCGTTGCGCTGATGTTGGTTTTCGACTGGCTGTTGGCATGCGCTTTCCTGATTGCGTTTTTGATCGTTTCCGAGGTATCGGAAAAAATCGCCTCGTCGGTCATCTGCACTTTCTTTTCCATGAAATAGGCAAAAACACGCGCCATTCCGCAGTTGGAGATGAAATCCGGAATCAGGCTCACTTTCGTGTCGACGTTTTCCATGATCGGGCCGAAGAAAATTTCCTTGTCGGCGAACGGGACATTTGCGCCACACGAAATCACTTCGAGTCCGGACGCGATCATACTGTCAACCTGGCTTTGTGCCACCAATCTCGAAGCCGCGCACGGCGTAAAGATTTCTGCGCCGATTGTCCATATTTTCTGGTTGATTTCCTCAAACGGGATCATATTGTGTGCGACCAGCTTGTTGCCGTCCTTGTTTAGGAATAAGTTTCGGATTTGTTCAAACGTAAATCCGTTTTCATTGATGAGTCCGCCATCGCGATCGATAATACCGACCACTTTCGCGCCCATTTCCGCGAGGTAAAACGCCGCCGCCGAACCTACGTTTCCAAATCCCTGAACGATCGCTTTCTTGCCTTTGATGCTGCCGCCGTAAATATCGTAATAATGACGCGCAGCTTCGGCAACGCCATAACCAGTGATCATATCGGCAACGGTATATTTCCGCGAAACATCGGGAGAGAACGACGGGTTTTCGATCACTTTGACCACGCCCTGGCGCAATTGCCCGATGCGGTTGATCTTATCGGCTTCGGTCGGTTTGAAATGTCCGTTGAAAACACCTTCCTGCGGATGCCATACGCCGCATTCCTCGGTCATCGGGATCACTTCATGGATTTCGTCTACGTTCAGATCGCCGCCGGTTCCGTAATAGCTTTTCAGCAAAGGCGAAACGGCTTTGTACCAACGTCTCAGGACGCCTTCTTTCCTCGGGTCGTTCGGGTCGAAATTGATTCCCGATTTCGCGCCGCCGATTGCCGGACCCGAAACCGAAAATTTCACTTCCATCGTTTTGGCGAGCGAAAGCACCTCATTCATATCGAGCCCTTTGCGCATCCTGGTTCCGCCGCCAGCAGCGCCGCCGCGCAGTGAGTTGATCACTGTCCAGCCTTCGGCTTCGGTTTCGGCATCTTTCCAGTTGAAAACGATTTCAGGCTCCTTATTTTCAAATTGCTGCAATAATTCTTTCATTTCGTTGCGATATGTTTAGGTTGGGCAAATATAAAAAATTGAAATTGCGAATTTCGTATTTTTCGAACATTTGTTAGTTGAATATTTTTCCCGAACTGTGGTCGTGCCGTGCCCCGGTTACGCTTGATAAAACATTGGTTTCATTGCGTAATCTCAGCACGCCGAGCAAAGCGAAAATGAGCGCTTCCTTAAATTCAAGGATTTTATTTCCGGGAATAATGATTTGCATTCCGGGCAAATGGAACTGGATTTTTTCGATCAGGAAATCATTGTAGCCGCCGCCGCCCGTAATCAGTAATTTTGCTTCGCCAGTTCGCTGAAGCTCGTGTCCTTTTTTTACAGGCAATGCCGAAGCAATCTGAAATGCAATATGTTCGGTAAAAGTGCGCATTTTATTTGCTGTCGGAATTTCAAAACGGTCAATCATCGGAAGCAAAATTTCCTTCACATATTCAAATCCCAATGATTTAGGATGGGTTTTTTTATAAAAATCAAGCGCGTTCAATTGCGCCAGTAATTCATTTTGAATTGTGCCTGATCTTGAAATTTTCCCCTTATCGTCATAATCCAATCCGAGTTGATTCGCATAAAAATTCAAAACCGTATTGACCGCCGAAATGTCAAACGCGATCCGCTGCCCGTTTTCTTCAAACGAAACATTTGAAAATCCGCCAAGGTTGAGACAGTAATCATAATCGGAAAACAGAATCCGGTCGCCAATCGGAACCAACGGCGCGCCTTGTCCGCCCAATGCGACATCGGCCGCGCGAAAATCACAAACGACTTTCTGGCCGGTAATTTTGGCGATTTCGGGCAAATTCCCAATCTGTAAAGTCAACCCGTTTTGCGGCTGGTGCAGCACCGTATGGCCGTGCGAGCAAACGGCATCGAGGTTTTCGATCTGATTTTTCGAAATGAAATCCACGATGATTTTCCCAAGCAATCCGGTGTAATCAACATTGAGTTTTTGTAGTTCGTTTTCGGAAAAATCAACGGCCGTTTTAAGCTTTTCAACCCATTGCAGCGAATAGCTTACGGTTTCGCATTCAAGGATTTTGAAGTCCCATTTGCCATCCGAAACCGAAAAATGGATGTGGGCCAGATCGACGCCGTCAAGCGAAGTTCCTGACATGACTCCTACAACGTTATAGTTTTCTGTTGGCATCGCCCAAAAATACGAATCAAAATTGAAAATTTCACAATTAAAAATTTATCTTTGCCCACATTTTTTAACCAAATTATAACTTTCATTTTTATCATATTATGGATTTTAATCTTACCGAAGAACATTTAATGATTCAGCAGGCAGCACGTGATTTCGCTCAAAACGAACTGCTTCCGGGCGTAATCGAAAGGGATGAAAAGCAGCAATTTCCTTTGGAACAGATCAGGAAAATGGGTGAACTGGGTTTCCTCGGAATGATGGTGGATCCAAAATACGGCGGCAGCGGACTCGATACGATTTCGTATGTGCTTGCGATGGAAGAGATTTCTAAGGTAGATGCTTCGGCTTCGGTCGTGATGTCGGTTAACAACTCTTTGGTTTGCTGGGGCCTGCAGGCTTTCGGAAACGAAGAGCAGAAAATGGAATGGCTTCCGAAACTGGCTTCAGGGCAAATCCACGGCGCATTTTGCCTTTCGGAACCGGAAGCGGGAAGCGACGCGACTTCACAAAGAACAACAGCCATCGATAAAGGCGACCATTATTTGGTAAACGGGACGAAAAACTGGATCACCAACGGAAATACGGCCGATTTTTATATCGTCATTGCACAGACCGACGTGGAGAAGAAAAGCAAAGGCATCAATGCGCTGATCATGACGAAAGACATGCCGGGCTTTGAAATCGGGCCAAAAGAACAGAAGATGGGCATTCGCGGCAGCGACACGCATTCGCTGATGTTTGCCGATGTGAAAGTGCCAAAGGCCAACCGCATCGGGGAAGATGGCTTCGGATTTAAATTCGCCATGAAAACGCTCGCGGGCGGAAGGATCGGGATCGCTTCGCAGGCACTCGGAATCGCTTCGGGCGCTTATGAGTTGGCATTGCAATATTCAAAAGAAAGAAAAGCGTTTGGAAAAGCGATCAGCAACCACCAGGCGATCGCGTTTAAACTGGCCGATATGGCAGTAAACATCGAATGCGCGCGCCATTTGTGTCTGAAAGCGGCATGGGACAAGGACCAGCATAACAATTATGACCTGAGCGGTGCGATGGCAAAATTATTCGCTTCACAGACAGCAATGGATACGGCTGTTGAGGCGGTACAAATCCACGGCGGGAACGGTTATGTAAAGGAATACCATGTGGAACGGATGATGCGCGACGCGAAAATCACGCAGATTTATGAAGGCACTTCTGAAATCCAGAAAATTGTGATTTCACGAGCGATCCTGACGGAATAACATTCGTCAGTTCGAGTGATTTTTGAAAAAAACCGTATCGAGAACTGCGGGTCATCGATTAGTTCCCGATACTTTTTGTTCCGTTTCATTTCACAAAAAACTCGAACTGACGCCAAGAATAAAAATGATGCCCGACGTTTTCGCCGGGCTTTTTTTTGCACAAAAATCAGGAAATCTTTCTTTAAAATCCTATCTTTATCCTATGAGCCAACCACGATCGATTAAGGGAAAAGTAATTTTCGGTTATTTGCTGCTGTTTGCGATTGCTGCATTGTCGGTTTGGTTTGTTTACACGGAGATCTTACGCATCGCCATTCCCGACAAGGAAGTCAATGCCGAGAACAAAAAAATCATCCAGATCAGTAATGCGATTGCGGTTTTGTATGCGTCGGAAACCGTTGGGCGCAATTCCATTTTGACGGGTTCGTCCAAAGATTATGACGAATACAATAAGATCCTCGACAGCGTCAATATCCAGATTGAAGAAATCAAGACCCAAAGCGATCCGGTGCAGCTGGGCAAGCTCGACACCATCCAGGATCTGCTGAAACGCAAAAGAAACAGCATCAACGAAATTATCCTGTTCCGCAATTATTACGACCAGAAAAACACGTTCGACCGCGCGGTGGGGCAAATCTACAAAGTGAAGGATTCGCTCAACAAGCGCGTCAAGCCGATCCAGTTCAAGAGCAACACGCAGATGCGGCAATTCCTCAACAATGTACTGACGAAAAAGCAGATGGATTCGCTGAGCAGGCTGCCGGTTTCAAACGAGCAGCTGACTTCGGGGATTGAGAAAATGCTTACGCAGGTCATTATTCGCGACAACAAGATGAAGTACGAGCTGTTCAGGAAAGAGCAGAAACTTCAGGATGAAAACCGGATCATCTCCGACCAGTTGCGGATCGTTTTGTCCTCGCTCGAAAAGGAAATCCTGCAGAAATCCTATGCAAAAATCAACAAGTCAAAAGCGACCATCAACAACACCATTAAAATCATTGCCTGGGTTGGCGCGATAACGTTTTTGCTGTTAATTATTTTTGGAGGCATTATCATCCGCGACCTGACCATCAGCCAGAATTACCGGAAACAGCTCGAGACATTGAATGATGAAAAAGAAGATTTATTGCGCAGCAAGACAATGCTTCTGGCGACGGTGACGCACGATATCCAAACGCCGCTGGGCAGTGTTATCGGGTTTTCCGACTTGTTGAAGAATACCGAAACGACGCCAAAACAACAGCAATATCTGGACAATATCAAGCATTCGTCGCATTATATCCTGAAATTGGTGAACGACCTTCTGGACTTTTCAAAATTGGAAAATAATAAGATTGCGATTGAGAAAGTCAGCTTTAATTTCAAGGACCTGATCGAAAATATCTGCAAACCTCTCGAACAGAATGCGCTCAATAAAAACATCGAGTTGCGTTGTGATGTGGAAGAAGAGCTCAATGGCAATTTCATTTCCGATCCCTATCGCATCAAGCAAATCCTGACGAACCTGATTTCGAATGCAATCAAATTTACCCAGGAAGGTTCGGTGGAAGTCATCGGGAAAATAGAACGCCAGCGTATTGTCGTTTCGGTAATCGACACCGGAATCGGGATTGCCAAAAATGAGCAGGATGCCGTTTTCAAGGAATTCACGCAGGCGCATTCGGGTATCGAGAAGAAATTTGGCGGCACCGGTTTGGGGCTTACGATTGCGAAACGGATGCTCCAATTGCTCGACGGTGATATTTCGCTTGAAAGTGAAGAAGGACAGGGTTCGATTTTCACGATTGCGATTCCGGCCGTAAAATCGGAAACCGCAAACCAACGCGAAATTCCAGTACAGAAACCCACAATGGACACCGGATTTCTGAGGGATAAAAAAATACTCATCGTTGATGACGACGCCATGCAACTGTCCCTGATGAAAGAAATATTTGCCAATTACCCCGTTTCGGTCACGGCAATTTCCGATGCCTCAAAAGTAAAATCGGTATTGGAAAGCGAAAATTTCGATATGGTCCTGAGCGATATCCAAATGCCAAAAATTGACGGATTTGAACTCGTCAGGATTATCCGGAATAACAACAATCCGAAAATCGCGGCGCTTCCCATTATTGCGCTTTCAGGCAAACGCGACCTGAATCCCGAAGACTTCATGGATCGCGGTTTCACTTCCTGGCATCCGAAACCATTGCGGCTTGAGGAATTACTTCAGCTGATGAAAGCCATTTTCCGGAATGAAAAACCACCGGTTAATTTTGTCAGGGAAAAGCACGAAAGCAACGGAAAACCGTTCGACCTCAAAAGCCTGAACCAGTTTACGCAAAACGATCCGAACGCACTGCGCATGATTGTTGAGAATTTTGCCGACAGCACGAAAGAAAACTGTGAGGTCCTGAAATCGGCTGCGGCGGAAATGGACGCGAATAAGATGGCCGACATTGCCCATAAGATGATCCCGATGCTCAAACAGATGGAAGCCTGGTCGATTTCAGAACTGCTCGAACCGCTGGAAGACAAGGTTTTGGATTTCGATAAGCGTGAAATGGAAAATTACACGAACGACATCTGCCAACGAATCGACAGCCTTTGCGTGCAGTTGAAACTCGAAGTGCAGTAAACTACAAATCGATATTGTACAGTTTGAGCTTGTTGTATAAAGTTTTCCTGTCGATATCAAGCAACCTTGCGGCTTTGGTCTTGTTGAAATTGGCCCTTTCGAGCGCATTCCGGATCGCATTTTCCTCATTGTCTTTTGGGAAAGAAGCAAGGCTGTTGTCGGTTTTGGTGGTCGAAAGCATCTCGGGCGGCAAAACGTCAATTCCAACCAAATTTGATTTGGTCAATAAAACCGAACGTTTGATGATGTTTTTCATTTCGCGCAGGTTGCCCGGCCAGTCGTAACTCCCGAACAATTCGGTCACTTCCGGACTAAAGCCGGAAATATGCTTCTCCAGATCATCATTGGCCGAAGCCAAAAAATGATTGGCAAAGATCATGATGTCGTTTTTTCTTTCGGATAATTTCGGCACCTGGATGCAGAATTCATTGAGCCGGTGGTATAAATCTTCGCGGAAATCGCCTCTTTTCACAGCTTCGGATAAATCCTCATTGGTTGCGGCGATCACGCGGATATCGACTTTGATTTCGTGGTTGCTCCCGACTGGCTTGACCTTTCGTTCCTGAAGTGCGCGTAGCAACTGGATCTGGACTTCATAAGACAGATTCCCGACTTCATCGAGGAAAATCGTCCCGCCGTTTGCCGCCTCGAAATGTCCGGTTTTGTCATTGACGGCTCCGGTAAACGAACCCTTGATGTGCCCGAAAAATTCGCTTGAGGCCAGTTCTTTCGGGATGGCACCGCAATCGACAGCGATAAATGGCTTGTCTGTGCGTTTGCTTAAAGTATGGATGGAATGTGCGATGTATTCTTTGCCCGTGCCGCTGTCGCCGATAATGAGGACCGACATATTTGTAGGTGCTACGAGGCTGATGTATTCGTGCAATTGTTCGGAGTGGGAGCTGATGCCTTTCACGAAAGTGTGTGAAGTTATTGCTTTCGGCGATTCCTTCTTTTCGGTTGGGGCTTGCTTTTTTTCTGAGGTTTTTTTGAGAGATTGCTCGATCGTATGCAGGATTTCATCAGGATTGATGGGCTTTCCTACATAATCATAAGCGCCGATTTTCATCGCATTCACCGCAGTCTTGATATCGGTATAACCGGTCATCAAAATCACCTGCGTGCCGAAATTCATTTCCTTGACGGCTTTCAGGATTTCAATCCCGTCGCTGTCGGGAAGCCTGATGTCGGTCAGCACCACATCGAAAGCCTGGCTCCTGATGGCTTCCTTGGCTTCATCCGCATTAAAAGCGTTGGTCACGTCGTAACCTTTCTTCTGCAAAAAAGTCTTGAGCATCATGCAGAAAGAAGTATCGTCGTCAATGACCAGGATTTTGGAACTCATCAGGAAAGTGGGAATATTGGTTACTCACAAATTTAAAATTTTAAAGCCATTGCAAATGTTAATTTATGTTATAATATAAAAACAAAAAGGGAGCCATTGCTGACTCCCTTTGTTGCGAAGAAATATTCTTCTACCCAATTTAACTTAACTATGCTTCTTTAATAATTTTACCGCTTTTGTCTATATAGACGGTTTTATTTTTTTTGTCTTTTGTAAGGACCAGCTTGTATTCGCCGTCTGTCGCTCTCCAGGCTTCCTGGATCGAGTGTCCTTTGTAGTTTTTAAGAATGGTTTTCAGTGCATCGTTGTTTACTGTAACCGGATCTATCTTTTTAAAATCTTTTTTCTCTTGTGTAACGGTCGTCTTTGCGGTTTCTCTCTTGGTTGTGGTTTTCACATCCTGTGCATTGGCACTCATGACGAAACCTAAAACGAATACGGGTATTAAAAATAACTTTTTCATTATGTGCATTTACATATAGTAGCGTATTGAAATAAGCGTGCCAGAGAAAACAAGTGATGTAAAGTGCGCCGCAAGCCCTTTTGTAATGGGCTGTTTCGTGATTTTTTTGGTGGAAATCAGAAAAACAGAAAATTGTAGAAATGTGTGGAATTGCCGCATGAAATGTAGAAAGTGACACCGGTTTGCGACAAATGCACCTCCAACATGCGACTGTAAACAATTTATGGATAATTTAGAGGTGAAATAAATCCAATCCCGATGTACGACGAATTAAAATACTGGTATCTCCGCGACCATAAGCTATTCCGGGCCCTGAGCTTTAGCCAAATCCGGCAGCTGTGCATCATCACGGGTTTTAAGAAAGCCGCCAAAGGGGAAATCATTTACTTCTCTTCTTCCGATGTGCCACGGATTTTCCTGCTCAAGAAAGGGAATATCAAAATCGTTTCGGTTGATGAGGACGGAAATGAGACCATCCGCGACATCATCCAAAAAGGTGATCTGTTTGGTGAACTCGAACTCGAAACCGATACAAACACCAACGAATATGCAAAAGTGCTCACTGATGAGGTCTCCATCTGCAGTTTCCTGATGTCGGATTTTGAGGATCTGCTGCTGCGGAATCCGAGCCTTGCCTTGTCCTACACAAAATTCGTCGGATTGAAAATGAAGCGCATCCGCAACAATTATTCGAACCTCGTCTCCAAAGATGCCAAAACGCGGCTGCAGCAGTTTTTAAAAGACTGGGCCGATCGCGAAGGGAAAAGAGAAGGGAATTTGGTTGTACTTGAAAATTACCTGACCCAAACCGATATCGCCCAGATTATCTGTACGTCACGGCAAACCGCCGCGCAGCTGCTCAGTGAAATGGAGCAAAAAGGAATGCTTCGTTACAATCGTAAGGAAATTGTGATTCCCGATATTTCCGTTTTTTAGACTATTTCGCGAAAATTGTAAAGTAGCCGACAAAACGTGCTGCAAATGCATTCTAATTTTGTATCAGATTTAAAAACCAAAAATCATGAGACAACGTATTTTATTTTTAATCGCCGCAACTTTAACGGGCACGGCGACATTTGCACAAAACAGGACCGCACAATTCAATCTCGAGAATAAAGTGGCCATTCAGGGTTATGATCCGGTGGCTTACTTTAAACAGAACAAGGCGGTCAAAGGGAAAAAAGAACTTGCCGGTTCCTATGAGGGCGCCATTTATTATTTTGCGTCGACGGCCGATAAGGAAGCCTTTGCGAAAAGCCCTGCGGCCTACGAACCGCAATATGGCGGATGGTGCGCTTATGCGATGGGAAGCAGCGGTGAAAAAGTGGAAATTAATCCGGAAACGTTCAAAATCACCGACGGGAAATTGTACTTATTTTACAATGCCTATTTTAACAACACGCTGAAAAGCTGGAACAAAGACGAACCGAATCTGAAAAAGAAAGCCGACGCCAACTGGAATAAAACACTAAACTGAATGCGATGGAAAAGTTAAATGTGTTTGCTTGGGTGGTAAGAATTGTCGCCGCGGTGATACTTTTACAGACTTTATTTTTTAAATTTACGGGAAGTGAGGAATCGGTGTATATCTTTTCGAAACTGGGAATGGAGCCTTTTGGAAGGATCGGCTCCGGAATCGGTGAATTGATTGCGGCGATTCTGATACTGATTCCACGGACAACCCTCTTGGGCGCATTAATCGGACTGGGAATTATTTCCGGCGCGATTGTTTCGCATCTGTTTGTCCTCGGAATTGAAGTCAAAGGCGACGGCGGCTTGCTGTTTTCGCTTGCGGTAATCACCTTTATCTGTTGCGCCATTTTGGTCTGGCAGAACAAAGGAAAGATACCGGATTTACTAAAACTAAAACTATAAAATGCTCATACCAACCATTAACAACAGCCTCAACGAGCTCATTGACCTACTCGGCCAGCTTTCCGATGCGGATTATTCAAAACCGTGTCCGGAATTGAGCAACGCTACCATCGGCGAACATACGCGCCATATTATAGAAATGTTCCAATGCCTCGAAAACCAATACGATTCCGGCATTGTCAACTATGATAAAAGAGCCAGAAGTTTCCAGATACAAACCAGTACCGATTTCGCCACAGAAAAGATAACCGAAATTAAAACCAACCTCGAAAAAGAAAATAAGATTATCGAATTGCAGCAAATCGTCGATGGGGAAGAGATCAGGATCGACAGCAATTATTTCCGCGAATTGCTCTACAATCTCGAACATTGCATTCACCACCAGGCCTTGATTAAAGTCGCCATCCTTAAATGCGGAAACATCACCATTGACGACAATTTCGGCGTTGCCCGTTCCACCATCGAATACCGCAATCAATGTGCACAGTAACTTTCGTCCGCGTCTCCGGCAAAACCATCATTACTTCAAACCGTGACGACCAGGTGTTGCGATCGGCGATCGAGCCCAGGAATTATTCGATCAACAATAAAAATATCCTATATCCGAAAGACCCGAAAGCAGGAGGAACCTGGTATGCGGTTGATGAAAAGGGAACGGTGCTCGTGTTGCTTAACGGTGCTGCCGAAAAGCACAAATGGAATCCGCCCTATCGCAAAAGCCGCGGGATTGTAGTTTTGGACATTATCAGTGCCGAATCACCAATTGCATTTTGGGAAATGATTGACCTTGACGGAATCGAACCTTTTACAATCGTACTTTTTGAAGACGGGCGGCTGTATCAGTTGCGTTGGAATGGCGCCCAAAAGGAGACGGTCGGACTGAATCCGGAACAAAATCACATCTGGTCATCCACAACCTTGTATCCAAAGGAAATCCGCGACCATCGCGAAAAATTGTTCAGGGAATTTCTCGAAAATAAACCCAATCCCGACGAAACTGAAATGTTCCATTTTCACCGGTATACTGAAAACGGCGATCGCCAAAACGGACTCGTCATCGAGCGCAGCGGCCAACTCAGGACGCTCAGCATTACGCAAACCGTCATCGAAAAGAATAAAGTCACCATGCTGCATTCCGACCTGATCGGCCAAAAAGATTTCACCAATTCCTTTCTCATCGTCTAACCCTGAAACTATTGAAACTATTCTTCCATAAACTGACGCATTGGGAATACTGGCCTTTCCAGATCGTTTATATTCCGGTGTATTTCGTTTGGGCGGTTTATGCGTTGAAAGCGCGGACGATTTTCTTTTTCAATGCGGCCAATCCGACCATCAAAAATGGCGGTTTCATCAACGAATCGAAAATGGAAATCTACAATTTGATTCCACAAAAATATTACCCGAAAACCAAATTGGTCAAAGGCAATTCGGAATTTTCAACCGTTCTGGAAATTATAGAAAACGCCGGAATTAAATATCCTTTCATTGCGAAACCCGACATCGGATTGCGCGGTTCGGCGGTAAAAAAAATCAACAATGCAGAAGAATTGGGTGCGTATCATCACAAAGCCGATTTTGATTATTTAGTTCAGGATTTGATTCCGTATCCGAATGAAATCGGAATTTTCTACGTGCGTTATCCGCATGAAAAACACGGAAGAATCACCGGAATTGTCGCCAAGGAATTCCTGATTGTCACCGGTGACGGTATCTCCACAATCGAACAATTGCTCAAAAAAGACCCGCGCCACGAAATGCAATTGCCAGTTTTGAAGAAAGAATACGGAAGCCAACTACAGGAAATCCTGTCGAAAGGGGAACATAAAAACCTTGTGCCTTACGGAAACCACATCCGCGGCGCGAAATTCATCGACGGCAGCCATTGGATTAGCCCAAAACTTACCGAAGTGATTAACGAAATGTGTCTTCAGATTCCAGGGTTTTATTTTGGAAGGCTCGATTTGATGTACAACACTTTAGCCGAATTTGAACAAGGCAGAAACTTTTCGGTCGTAGAATTAAACGGCGCCGCGAGCGAACCGACGCACATTTACGATCCGAAGCATTCGCTGTTTTTTGGCTGGAAAGAGCTTTTGCGGCATATTCGTTACATGTACGAAATTAGCGTCGCGAACCACAAGAATGGTGCGCCTTACTTATCGCACAAAGCCGGGATGAAAGAATACCGCGCGCATTTGGCGCAATGCCAAAAAATCGTACATTTCTAAAATGAAACTCCTCAAAAATATCAGTGTCGGATTCCTGGTGAGCTTTTTAGGTTCGCTGCCTTTGGGCTACATTAATGTAATCGGTGCGCAGGTATACAAAACTTCGGGGATGCAAAACCTGGTTTTGTTCATACTCGGCGTCATCACGGTGGAAGCGGTGGTCATTTATGCGACGCTCGTCTTTGCCGAATATCTGGCCAGACATGAAAAAATCATCAAATATATCGAGTTCTTCTCCATATTTTTCATGCTGCTGATCGGTTATCTTTTCTTTAGGCAATCTGATCCGGAACATCAGGAAAGCTATTTATTTTTCTCTCAAAAACCGGCATTTTTACTGGGCATTTCTTTCAACGCGGTCAACTTCCTGCAACTGCCGTTTTGGGTCGGATGGAATTTATACGTCACCGCAAACAATTACATCTCGCGCTCAAAACCCCTTCGCCTTTTTTATGTTTTCGGAACGCTCTGCGGTTCCTTCGCCGGAATATTCGCCGTTGCCTTGCTGTTGTATCGGGCGGGAACCAATGGCGGTTTCCTCGGGCAACACCTGATGCCGCATATCATTCCGCTGTTTTTCGTCGGAATGGCAGTCTATCAGGCAGTAAAATACTATCGCAAATATTACCGTATGGCGGCGGCCAAAGATTAAAACTTCTGATTTGTTTCTTTATCTTTACGGCACAAAAATTTTCCATGAAGAACATCATCGTCACCGGAACTTCACGCGGCATCGGCTATGAACTCGCATTGCAGTTTGCCAAAGCCGGACATAACGTATTGGCGCTTTCGCGGAATATCCCGCTGGAATTGCTCGAAAATCCTAAAATCACCTGTCTTTCAGTCGACTTATCCAAACCTGAGGATTTGCTTACGGTTGAAGATTTCCTTTCCAATTCGTGGAAAACCGTCGATGCGATCGTGCACAACGCCGGAAGTCTGATCCTGAGGCCTTTCGCACAGACATCGGTTGAAGATTTCGAAAACGTCTATAAAGTCAATGTTTTTGCCGTGGCCTCGTTAACGAGAATTGCATTGCCTTTTCTGAAGAAAGGCAGCCATGTCGTAACGATCAGTTCGATGGGCGGCATCCAGGGCAGCATGAAATTCGCCGGACTTTCGGCTTACAGTTCGAGCAAAGGCGCAGTGATTACGCTTTCGGAATTATTGGCCGAAGAATATCGCGAACAGGGCATCGCGTTCAATGTTTTGGCATTGGGTTCGGTTCAGACAGAGATGCTGGCGGAAGCATTTCCGGGATATGTTGCGCCGCTTTCGGCTGCTGAAATGGCAGCGTATATCTTTAATTTCACCTTGAGTGGACAGCAATTCCACAACGGAAAAATCATCCAGGTTTCCTCAACTACACCATAATTTATAAATTTGAATTCATAACTTATAACGTGTGAACGAAACGCTATCCAGATATTTGCCTGAACATGCCGTAAAGCCGGTTTTCGAAATGATCGTTGCCAATGAAGTGCATCTTAAGATCGTGAACGAACGGGTGACGCGCCATGGCGATTATCGGAAGGCACTTAGCGGAAAGCATGAGATTACGGTGAATGCGAACCTTAATAAGTATAAATTCCTGATTACGCTGGTGCATGAGATTTCGCATCTGGTGGCCTTTGAGAAATTCGGCAGGAACATCAAGCCGCACGGGAGCGAATGGAAATATACGTTCCAGAGACTGATGGTTCCGTTTATCAGGCCCGAGATTTTTCCGGGACAGTTGCTGCCTTTACTGGCGCGGCATTTCAGGAATCCGGCGGCAAGCAGCGACACCGATGCGACATTGGCGTTGGCGTTGAAACAGTTCGACAAACAAAATGATAAAAATTATATCTTTGAAATCCCGTACGGAGCCGTTTTTAGGATCCATAACGGAAAGATTTTCAAGAAAGGCGCGTTGCGGACGAAGCGTTACGAATGCGTGGAGGTCGGCTCCGGACGCATGTACCTGTTCAATCCGAACGCCGAAGTAGAATTATTGCCAAATTAGAACAACACTATGAATAAGAATTATTACGCCATTTTGATGGCCGGCGGTGTAGGCTCGCGGTTTTGGCCGGTGAGCACGACCGAATTCCCGAAGCAGTTCCATGACATGCTCGGCTCGGGCGATACGCTGATCCAGAAAACCTTCAGCCGCCTCAGCAAACTGATCCCGGTAGAAAACATCCTGATCCTGACGAACGAAAAATACAACCATATTGTGCTCGACCAGCTGCCAATGGTGAAGCAGGAGCAGGTGCTGCTTGAACCGGCGATGCGCAATACCGCGCCGTGTATACTTTATGCTTCTTTGAAAATTCAGAAGCAGAATCCCGATGCCGTGATGGTTGTGGCGCCAAGCGACCACTGGATCGAAGATGAGCATGCGTTTGCCGAAAACCTGCAGTCGTGTTTTGATTTCTGCTCTACGGCCAATGCACTGATGACTCTGGGCATCCAGCCGACCTTCCCGAATACCGGTTTTGGTTATATCGAATTCGACAAAACCGATTCCAATACGATCAAGAAAGTGAGCCAGTTCAGGGAAAAACCCGATTATGAAACGGCAAAATCGTTCCTCGCCAGCGGTAATTTCCTTTGGAACGGGGGGATTTTTATATGGAGTGTGAAATCGATTACCGAGGCTTTTGAGAAATTCCAACCGCGGATGTATGCACTGTTTTCAAAAGGGAAACCAAGTTACAATACGCCCGATGAGGTAAATTTCATCAACCAGAATTACGCTGATACGGAAAACATCTCGATCGATTATGCCGTGATGGAAAATGCGAAAAATGTTTACGTGCTTCCGGCAACATTCGATTGGAACGATCTGGGCACCTGGGGTTCGCTGCACGAAAAACTCGATAAGGACGACAACAGCAATGCGGTGGTGAATGCGACGGTTTTATTGAACAATGCGTCGGGAAATATCATCAGCACTTCCAAAGATAAACTCGTCATCATTGACGGGCTCGAAGATTACATTATCGTCGACAAAGACAATACACTGCTGATCTACCCCAAAGGGAAAGAGCAGGAAATAAAAGGCATCGTAAGCCAACTGAAAAAATAAAGCGAAGCGGGATGAAGATTCCGCTTTTTTTATGCGTTAAAGTTTAGGGTTAGACAACTTTCGGATGTTATTTATAAGAATAATTCCCTAATTTAGACAAATAAAATCCAAGCATATATGGCTGAAAAATTACTATTGAAAAGCAGCGGACTGTTTGTCGCATTTATTTTTTTTCTTCTGGGTCAGAACCTACACGCACAACTGACCGATTTCACACTCACATTGACCCCGACAAACGAAACCTGCACCGGAAACGGAAGCATATCATTTAATGTCAGCAATACTACCGAAGGCGCTACCATCATTTATACGGTTTATTTATTGCCAAATACCACTACGCCTTTAGCCACACTTTCGGCAAGTTCGCTTAATGGTTTGGCGGCAGGGGATTATCATGTTGTGGCGACGCAAACACTGGGCAATCTGACCAATTCAGACCAGGAAGATATCACAATCATCAATAATATCGTTCCGTTAGCGTACCAGTTGTCGGGCACGATTAATTGCAATGATGGCGTAATTACAGCCAATGTAACACAAGGGAATGCCGTCAATTATGAGATTACATCGGGTCCGGTAATCCGGCCACTGCAACCTTCCAATGTCTTTGCCTTATTACCGCCCGGCGTTTATGTGGTGCGGGTTTATGACGCTTGCGGAGATGCGGTCGTGCAGACGTATACTTTGCAGAATAACCCGGTCGACCTGCTGCTCAGCGGTATTTCTTTCCCCGAATGTGAGCTGATCAACTGCAATACGATTGGCATTGAAACGACGCTTATCGCGGGACTGAATTCTATCATCAATTATCCGTTAAGCATCAGATATACTGTTTTTCCGCCCACAGGCGTGCCGATAATCCTGACCCAAACGGTGGCTTCAGGCTCGCCCGGATCACAGGATTTTTCAATGGGAATCCCGTTTTTCAACAACCAGGCATATACCTGTAATGTTGAGATCACCGACCATTGCGGCAATGTGGTTTCGAGCAATAACAACCAGATCGACAGGGAATTCGATTTGAATATGTCTTCGGATGTTCAGATCTGCATCAAAAACCTAAAACTGGCCGTCTGCAATTATGTCCCGCCGATCAATGTGAGTTTTCTGTCGGCTCCGGCCGGGTTCAACCCACTTTCGTTTAACGGAAATCATCCCGGGCCGTTTACCGACGTTCCGATTGAATATGGCGGTGCGGCCAATCCTTTGCCCAACGGAACTTATTCTGTCCAGGTTACAGACGCCTGCGGAAGAATTGCGCAAAACGAGTATACGATTACCGAAAGCACTGAACCAGGTTATCTCGTATTGCTTCAGGGTTGCGGGTCGGGGCAAATCAGCATGCCCGATCCAATCGGTCCAAATGTGGCTTCGGTGATTATGAACTCCGCTCCGGCGAGTTTCAACCATTCGGTTCCGTATGACGTTTCGTTTAATATCAGCAACGGACTTTTTGTAATGCAGCAGCTGCCTTCCGGAATTTATACTTTTACGGTAGTGAGCGTTTGCGGCATTACCTATAATTATACGATTGAAATTCCGCTACCGCCTTTGCAGCCGGTACTGATTAGTAATATCAAAGGCTGCGATACCGGATTCGGTTCTATAAGTATGGGTGTCCAGTCGAGCAGTGTGATTACGGCGATTATCACGGCTGCCCCCACATCCTTTACACAAACGCTTCCATATGATGTGAGCTTCAATCTGTTTGGCGGAAAACTCTTTATGAACAGTCTGCCTGAAGGCTTGTATTCGTTTTATATTAAAGACAGCTGTAACGGCGAGCGCACCATTACGATTGACGTTCCTGGCTATCATACGCTTCT
>DATHGE010000109.1:0-12762 GCA_035317805.1 Flavobacterium sp.
TGAAAATCCTTTTTTTATTAGAAGATTTCCCTCGTGAAGCTCGGGACATCTTTAAAAAAGATTGTAGCGTACAGCAGGTTCCCGGCTTCTAATACCAAAAATTATCAATTAATCCAAAATTCCAAATTGCCTGAAATGATGGTTAAAATGTTTGGTGCTCAATAAATCCCATTGAAACTTGTCCATTTCGCCAAACACGACGTTTTTGGTTTTGGCCTCGGGATTTTCCTTAAAATATTGTTCGTAAGCGTCGATCGCTTCGATTAGCTTTTGCTTGGCGGTGTTGAGATCGGCATGGATCAGTTCGTCATTTCCGTTTTGATTCATCAGCGGATGCTTGTGCCCGATTGGCATATCGCGGTGGTTAAAAATCGTCTCGCGCCATTTCTCCAAATGCTCAGCCGGAGTGACGATATCGAAATCCTGCCTTTCACCCGAAGCATAGCGGAATTGGTTTTCCATATGCTCGATCATGTGCTGTGGCGTCATGGTTCCCCAATTGGCTTTGTGGTTTACGGTTAATTTGGTTAAATATTCATCAACGTTGCTGCGGTTGATTTCCTTGAAAGGTGATTTTTTCTGAACCATCGTCAAAATTATCGCAACTGCGGCCAATTCATCATTCTGGTCGAAAACTTCCACGAACCATTTGACAATTCCGGAAGGCAATTCTTCGCCGCGCGAATCGCGTTCGACTTTCTGTTTGCACGTCAATCGCACATACATCGTGTCGTTGTGGTAAATCGGGCGCAGGAAACGGCATTCTTCGAGTCCGTAATTGGCGGCAACCGGACCTTTATTCGGCCACACAAACAAACCTGCGGCGGCGGCTAAGATGAAATAACCATGCGCGGTGCGTTTTTCAAAAATACTTCCCTGTAACGAAGTGATATCGGTATGCGCATAGAAATGATCCCAAGTCAGATTTGCGAAATTGATAATGTCCGTATCGGTCACGGTGCGTTTGTGTGTTTTGATCGACATGCCCGGCTCGATATCGTCCCAATAATATTTAAACGGATGTTCGGGCGCTTCCTTGTATTTGGAATTCGCCTGATAGATTCCGGTGATTTCGGTTAAAGTGGTTGGCGAACCCTGGATAGCGCAACGTTGCATATAATGCCTGATGCCGCGAACGCCGCCCATTTCCTCACCGCCGCCGGCTCTTCCCGGGCCGCCGTGAACCAATTGTGGCAATGGCGAACCGTGACCGGTACTTTGTTTGGCGTTTTCACGGTTCAAAACCAAAATCCTTCCGTGATGCGAAGCCGCGTTGACGACATATTCTTTGGCGATTTTATCGGAATTGGTGACGATGGAAGAAACGAGTGAGCCTTTGCCCATTTTGGCCAGATCGACTGCTTCTTCGAGGTTTTTGTATGGCATGATCGTCGCAATCGGTCCGAAAGCTTCGGTTTCATGGACGATGGTATTTTTAAATGGATGATCTTCTCTTAACAACATCGGACTGATAAAAGCGCCTTTGGCGGCATCGACTCCGACCGTCGTGATTTTGTCATAATCGCCATAAACAATGGCTGCAGTTTTTGCGATTTCGCGCGTGCGCATCTTGACTTCTTCGACTTGGTCATTGCTGACGAGCGATCCCATTCGTACTTCTTTCAGTCTCGGGTCGCCGATGGTGACTTTATCGAGTGCTTTCCCAAGTGCGATTTGGACGTCTTCGATTAGATTTTGCGGAACGATGATCCTGCGGATTGCGGTACATTTCTGGCCGCATTTGACCGTCATTTCGGAACGGACCTGATTGACGAACAAATCGAATTCCGGTGTTCCGGGAACGGCATCTTCGCCGAGAACCGAACAATTCAAAGAATCCGCTTCCATATTAAATGGCACCGATTCGTTGATGATTCTGGTGTGAGATTTGAGCATCCTTCCTGTTGAAGCCGAACCGGTAAAAGTCACAACATCCTGTGATTCCACGAAATCCAGAATCTTATTCGCAGAACCGCAAATCAATTGCAGCGCGCCTTCAGGTAAAATGTTGGAAGCGATGATTTCTTTAACAACCGCTTCAGTCAGATAAGAAGTCGACGTTGCCGGTTTTACAACCGCCGGCATTCCCGCCATCCAGTTGACGGCGCATTTCTCTAGCATTCCCCAAATTGGGAAGTTGAACGCGTTGATGTGAACGGCGACTCCGAGTTTCGGGACGAGGATATGATGTGCCATGAATCGGCCACCTTTGGACAAATCGATTGGATCGCCTTCGACGTCGTACGGTTGGTTTGGAAATAATTTGCGTAGTGACGCATTGGCGAATAGATTCCCGAATCCGCCTTCGATGTCGATCCAGCTATCGACTCTTGTCGCTCCGGTTCTGTAGCTGATTTCGTAGAACTGTTCTTTGCGTTTGGTTAAATACAACGCCAGTTTCTTAATCATGTTACCGCGTTCCTGAAACGTCATTTTGCGCAGTTTTTCGCCGCCTTTGGTTCTTCCATAATGCAGGATTTCTTCAAAGTCGAGTCCTTCGGTGGAAGCATTTGTGATGATGTCACCGGTAACGGAATCGAATAAGGGCGTGCCTTCTCCGGTACCTTGGGTCCAGTGTCCGTTGACGTAATTTCCTAGTTTCATAATTTATATTTTAACCGCAAAACTTGCAAAGGTTTTATTTCATCAGTTCGACCTTTCGGTCTCGTATCGCAAAGTTTACTAAGTTTTTATTGCTGGATAATTTCAAAAATTATCAATTATCAATTATCAATTATCAATTATCAATTATCAATTATCAATTAATTAAGCTCTTTCAATAATCATGGCGTAGCCTTGGCCGACGCCGATGCACATTGTTACGAGTGCGTATCTTTTTCCGGTGAGTTGCAATTCCAATGCTGCGGAATAAGCAATCCTGGCCCCGGTCACGCCCAATGGATGTCCGATTGCAATCGCGCCGCCGTTCGGGTTGATTCTTGGATCATCGTCTTTCAAACCCAAAGCCCTGATGACGGCAATGCTTTGTGCCGCGAACGCTTCGTTGAGTTCGATGATGTCGATTTGGTCTAAGGTCAGGTTGGCTTTTGCGAGTGCTTTTTTCGTCGCTTCAACCGGACCGATTCCCATTACTCTTGGCGCTACGCCTACCACGGCTGAACTTACGATCCGCGCCAATGGTTTCAGATTGTATTTTTTTACTGCGTCTGCGGAAGCAATAATCGTTGCCGCCGCGCCATCATTCAATCCTGAGGAATTTCCGGCCGTTACGCTACCGCCGTTTTTGAAAGCCCCGCGCAATTTCCCCAAACCTTCCATAGAAGTATTCGGCTTTATGAATTCGTCTTTGGAAAAAACAATTGCGTCGCCTTTTCTTTGCGGAATTTCGACATTGACAATTTCTTTCCCCAAACGTCCGGATTCTTGCGCTTTCGCTGCTTTCATTTGGCTCTTCATCGCGAATTGGTCCTGATCTTCTCTTGAAATATTGTATTGTTCGACCAGATTTTCAGCCGTTTCTCCCATCGCATCCACGCCATACATTTCCTTCATTTTCGGGTTAATGAAACGCCAGCCGAAACTCGAATCGTACATTTTAGAATCAGTTCCATAAGCCGCTGATGGTTTGGAAACGACTAACGGGCCGCGTGTCATATTCTCGATTCCACCCGCGATAAATAAGTCGCCATCGCCGGCTTTAATTGCACGATTGGCGTGTATGATTGCCGACAATCCCGAACTGCACAAACGATTGACCGTCTCTCCCGGAACCGTTTGCGGTAAACCTGCCAACAGCAAAGACATTCTCGCCACGTTGCGGTTGTCTTCACCGGCCTGGTTGGCGCAACCCATGATGACATCATCATAAGCGTCCTGTGGAATTTCAGGATATTTTTCGACAATGGTTTTGATTACCAAAGCACCCATATCGTCAGCCCGCATAGCTGCTAAAGTTCCCTGATAATTCCCGATTGGCGTTCGAACGCCGTCTATGATGTATGCTTCCATTCAATTAGATTTTCAGATTTCCAGATCTTCAGATTATCAGACCTTCAAATCATTTTATTTTTTCCATTCGCGCTCGCTTCTGTACACTGTTCCTTTGAACAAAGCGATGAGCGTATCTTCTTTTTTTACTTTCACACTGTAAAAGCCAAATTTATTCTTTACCGAATTTTCCTGCGCCGTCGCCGTAATTACATCGCCTTCGCTGAGCGATTCGATGTGGTTGATTGCGGTATCGATGCTCACCGATTGCCTTCCGTGTGAATTCGATGCGAATGCCAAAGCGCTGTCGGCAATCGCATACGTAATCGCGCCGTGCGCAATCCCGAAACCGTTGAGCATTTCCTTCCTGACTGTCATCGACAACGTACAATTGCCTTCCGAAATATTTTCCACGACAATGCCGAGCCATTGGCTGAAAGCATCGTTACCGAACATCTTATGGACAATTTCGTCTGGTGTCATCTAAAAGAATTTTTTGTTTTCGGCATTCATTCTTCTAAGCAGCGGACTGCAGCGGTAGCGGTCTTCGTGGTATTCATTATACAAGTCGTCTAATGTGCTGACGCACCGGGCGATCCCGATTTCATCTGCCCAGGCGAGCAACCCTTTCGGATAATTTACGCCTTTGGTCATCGCATTGTCGATATCTTTGGCAGACGCGATGTTTAAAAATAGCGCTTCAGCAGCTTCATTGATCAGCATGGCTATAATGCGTTCGAATATATATTTGCCTAAGGTATCATTTTCTGTTGCTTTGGGCATTTCTGTTGCATAATTGTAAAACCCGCGACCTGATTTTTTGCCGAGAAATCCGGCTTCCAACAATCGTTTTTGCGTAAATGACGGTTTGTATCTCGGGTCGAAATAAAATGCGGTAAATACGGTTTCCGTAACCACATAATTCACATCATGCCCGATGAAATCCATCAGTTCAAACGGCCCCATTCTGAACCCGCCGAAGGTTTTCATCGCCCAGTCGATCGTTGCGAAATCGGCTTTGCCTTCTTCGTAAATACGCAAGGCTTCCCCATAAAACGGACGCGCAACACGGTTGACGATAAATCCGGGCGTGTCTTTTGCGACAGCTACGGTTTTCTTCCAGTCGGAGATAATCCGGCCGGTTTTATTTAAAATTTCCTCACTTGTCTGGATTGCCGGAATCACCTCAACCAATTGCATCAACGGCGCCGGATTGAAGAAATGGATCCCGATTACCCTTTCTGCATTTTTGCATGAGGCCGCGATGGATGTGATGGATAATGACGAGGTATTCGATGCTAAAATCGTTTCGGAGGAAACAACCGCTTCCAACTCTGAAAACAATTTGCGTTTGATTTCGAGGTTTTCGACGATGGCTTCGATGACCAGATCGGAATCGAATAAATCTTCAAGCGAGTTCACATAGGAAATACTACTTGAAATGCGGCCTTTTTCCATTTCATCGATTTTGCCTTTTTCCAAAAGCATCAGCATGGTTTTCTCTAATGCTGCTTTGCTTTTGGAAAGCGCATCGAGATTCGTATCGTAAATTTTGACCGAACAGCCCGAAGTTGCCGCTACCTGTGCGATGCCACTTCCCATTGTTCCCGACCCGATTACTGCTACTTTCATTTTTAGATTTTTAGAAACGCTTGCGGCTTTAGATACGCTGCGCTTTGGACTTTCGACTTTTCTCTTTCGACTAAACTAATTTCCTTTAAATTCCGGTGTTCTTTTTTCCATAAAAGCGTTGACGCCTTCCTGGTAATCGTTGGATGAACTGGCTTCAATCTGTAGGTCAGATTCGAGCGCCAATTGCTGTTGGACATTATTCGACAGCGATTCATTCAGCAATCTTTTGGTCAGGCCAATCGCTTTTGTGGGCATATTGGCCAATGTCAAAGCGATTTTTTTCACTTCTTCTTCAAAAATTGTGGCTTCGAAAGTTTTATAGATCATTCCCATTTGCAAGGCTTCTGCAGCCGAAACTTTATCGCCGAGCATCATTAAAGCCGATGCTTTCTGGAAACCGATTAACCTTGGCAGGAAAAATGTTCCCGCGCTATCCGGAACCAATCCGATTTTGCTAAAGGCCTGGATGAACGAGGCGCTTTCGGAAGCGATGACGATATCACAAGCGAGTGCAATATTTGCTCCGGCTCCGGCGGCAACGCCATTAACGGCGGCAACAATCGGTTTTTCGATCATTCTGATTCTTTCTACGATTGGGTTGTAATGCTCTTCCAGTATTTTCCTGAAACCCGGATTGAGTTCGGGAGTCGTGACTTCTTTCAGATCCTGTCCGGCACAGAATGCTTTTCCCGAACCGGTGATCACAATGGCGCGGACGTTTGCATCATTGGCGCATTGGTCCAAAGTTTCCTGCATCAGCAAAGCCATTTCGCGGTTGAAGCTGTTAAATACTTCGGGGCGGTTCAATGTGATGAAAGCGATCTTGTTTTCTATTTTTAATACGATTGAACTCATTTTCTTAATGGATAATTGATAATGGACAATTGATAATTATTTTAAACACTTAAAGTAATCGAACGGTTCCTGGCAATCCTGGCATTGGAAAAACGCCTTGCAGGCCGTGGAGCCGAACTGGCTGATCATTTTGGTATTTGTTGAGCCGCATTGCGGGCATTTGACTAATTTTTTGTTTCCCAGCAGCGCTTCGATATCGGCTTCGGGTTCGAGCGGTGCGGCGATGCCGTAATCTTCGAGCGCTTTGCGGCCTTTTGGCGTAATCCAGTCGGTGGTCCAGGCTGGGGAAAGCACCAGTTCTATTTTGGCCTCGATGCCCTTTTCTTTGAATGCCTTTTTAATATCGTCGCCGATCACGTCCATGGCGGGACAGCCGCTGTAGGTTGGTGTTATCGTGATTTGGGCGATGTTGTTTTTCATTTCAGCGGAACGCACGACACCCATTTCCATGATGGAAAGCACCGGGATTTCGGGATCGGAGACCGATTCGAGAATCTGGGCGAGTTTGGGATCGATATGTTGTTGTGTCGCTGTCATTTGTTTTTTTAACCGCAAAGTGTGCAAAGTTTTTCGCAAAGCACACAAAGTTGATTTTGTATTGTTAGCCTAGCCCTGATAGTAGTGAAAATCCTTTTTGAGCTTGCAAAGCGAAAAAAAGATTGCAACGGATAGCAGGTTCCCGGCTCCTGATATCTTACCAATTCATATTCGGAAATGTTCGCTGCATGTATTGTAAATCGGCCAATAAATAGCCCATATGTTCACTGTGGATGCCCTGTTTGCCGCCCTTCTGGAAATATTTCATGTCGGGGATTTGCAGCGTGGCTTCTTGTAAAATTTCAGAAACTTTGTGGTAAAAAGCCTCTTTGAGTTGGGTGACATCAACGCCGATTCCTGCCGAAACCATCGCTTTGTCGGCATCGGTCTGGTGGAAAAGTTCGTCGGTAAATGTCCATAAATCGTTGATCGCCGTCTGGATTTTGCTGTGGCTTTCTTCGGTTCCGTCGCCCAATCTTTTGATCCAGTCGGATGAAAAGCGTTGGTGATACGACACTTCCTTGATGCTTTTTTTGGCGATTGCAGCCAAAGTTTCATCGTTGGAATTTTGCAATTCTGTCAGCAAAAGCAAATGATACACGTCGTACAGGAATTGCCTTCCGATGGAATAGGCGAAATCGGTATTGGGCTGTTCGACCAGTAAAACGTTTTTATATTCGCGTTCGCTTCTTAAAAAGGCGATGGTGTCTTCGGTCGCATTTTCCCCTGACAATTTCGCGGCATATTGATAATAGCTGCGCGTTTGCCCGAGTAAATCCAAAGCGATGTTGGTCATGGCGATGTCGACTTCGAGGTTTGGACCGTGGCCGCAGAGTTCGCCGAGGCGTTGGCCTAAAATCAAGGCGTTATCAGCGATTCCGTAGATGTATTGTACCAAATTTTCTTTCATGGTTCTTTTGACTTTCGTCTTTCGACTTTTGACTTACATGTGTTTCAATTCTTCCGGCAATTCGTAAAATGTCGGATGACGATACGCTTTGTCTTTTGCGGGTTCGAAAAATTCCCCGTTGTTTTCAGGGTTTGACGCCATGATTGCTGTGGATGGGACGACCCAAATACTCACGCCTTCCATTCTTCTGGTGTAAACATCGCGGGCGTTTTCGAGCGCCATTGTTGCGTCACTTGCGTGCAAACTTCCGCAATGGCGGTGTTCGAGTCCGTTTTTACTTCTTACAAATACTTCCCAAAGTGGCCAGTTTTTCATGATTGTATTTTTAAACTGCTGTTTCTAATTTCGTTTCCTGTTTTTCGGCATAAGCCATCGCGGCATCGCGTACCCATTCGCCGTTGCTCCAGGCATTTTTTCGGGCGTCCATGCGGACTTTGTTGCACGGGCCGTGGCCTTTGACAACCTGCCAGAATTCGTCCCAGTCCAATTCACCGAAATCATAGCGTTTGGTTTCGTCATTCCATTTGAGATTTGGATCCGGTATGGTCAATCCGATCAATTCGGCCTGCGGGACGGTCTGGTCCACAAACTGCTGGCGCAACTCGTCGTTGGTTTTGCGTTTGAGCTTCCATTTCATCGACTGTTCGGTATGTAATGATTCGGCATCAGTCGGGCCGAGCATCATCAAGGACGGCCACCACCAGCGATTCAGTGCATCCTGAGCCATCGCTTTTTGTTCAGAAGTTCCGTTGGCCAAGGTCATCATGATTTCGAAACCCTGTCTTTGGTGGAAACTTTCTTCCTTACAAACACGAACCATAGCGCGTGCATAAGGCCCGTAAGAAGTTGCCGTAAGCGGAACCTGGTTGATAATCGCCGCGCCGTCAACGAGCCAGCCGATCGCGCCCATATCAGCCCATGTTACGGTTGGATAATTGAAGATGCTTGAATATTTGGCTTCTCCCGAGTGCAATTGTGCGTATAGTTCTTCTCGCGAAATTCCGAGCGTTTCGCAGGCGCTGTATAAGTACAAACCGTGTCCGGCTTCATCCTGCACTTTTGCGAGTAAGGCTACTTTTCTGCGCAAAGACGGCGCACGCGTAATCCAGTTTCCTTCAGGCAGCATGCCGACAATTTCGGAATGCGCGTGTTGGGAAATCTGGCGGATGTGCGTTTTGCGGTATTTCTCCGGCATCCAGTCTTTGGGCTCGATCTTTTGGTCATTGGCAATCTTCGCTTCGAAAATCGCTTCCAGTTCTCTAATCTGATCTTCTGACATAACTATTCAATTGATAATTAATAATTGACAATTGATAATTGACAGTACAATTTGCCTTCCGACACGATTGTTAATTATCAATTACCCATTGTTTTTAAGCGCCAAAATCGACCACGACCTTTTGTGAAGTCGGTACCGCCTGGCAACTCAATATGTAATTTTTCGCAACCTCGTTTTCATCGAGTGCGTAGTTGACTTTCATTTCCACCGTCCCTTCGATCACTTTACAACGACACGTACTGCAAACACCGCCTTTACACGCAAACGGCAAATCGGCTCCGGCCGCGAGTGCGCCATCGAGGATGTTGTCGAAATCGTCGTCCATGGTAAAGTGGAATTCTTTTCCGCCGTCGATAATGGTGACATCGGTTCCTTCAACTTTCTTTTCGAGGATTTTGCTGACACGCGCCTTATCGGCATCGGAATTTCCGGTGCTGAACAACTCGAAGTGGACTTTGTCTTTCGGCAATCCGGCAGCGACCAGCTCGTCGCGGATCAGAAAAATCATTTCTTCAGGTCCGCAGATGAAACATTCGTCGACAGATGGAACATCAATAATCTTATCGGTAAGGATCTGTAGCTTTTCTTTCGTAAATCTTCCATTCAAAAGCTCGATGCTTCGGTGTTCTTTAGTCAGGAAATGGAAGATTTCCAACCTTCCAAAATACTGATTTTTAAGCTGTTCTATTTCTTCCTTAAAGATAATCGATTTTACGCTGCGATTGAGGTAAAACAGTTTAAAAGTAGATTTCGGCTCTAATGCGAGATGTGTTTTGATAATTGAAAGAATCGGCGTGATGCCGCTTCCGGCTGCAAAAACGATGTAATTTTTGGCTTTTTCGGGTTCGATCGGCGTATTGAAAACACCGTTTGGCGGCATAATTTCAAGCGTATCGCCTTTTTTCAAGGTTTCATTGATGTAGGAAGAAAACTGTCCGCCGTTGATTTTCTTGATGGCGACTTTCCACTTGTCCTCAACCGGGCTCGAACATAAAGAATAGGAACGGCGCACTTCTTTGCCGTCGATCAATGCTTTCAAAGTCAGGTGCTGGCCGTGGGAATATTTAAAATCTTCTTTCAAATCCTGCGGAATCTCAAAAGAAACGACTGAACAATCTTTGGTCTCCTTGTAAACGTCAAGCACTTTTATGTGGTGAAACTTTGCCATCGTGATTTTTAAATGCGTTTTAATCAAACTAACAATTGTTAGTTTACTATGCAAATTTAAGTATTATATTCTGAATAAGAAAGTTAAATTATGCCCTCGAGCAAAACTTTCTTCAGATTCGTTTTCAGCGTGTTAGCATTGAAATCCTTCTTTTTGCCGTACCAGAGATAAAGCGTACGGATGGTGCTGAGAATCGTAAAAATAATCACTTCGGCATTGTAGTTCCTGATTTCGCCGTCGGCAATTCCTTTTTTGACGATACTGCGGAAGATATCTTCATATTCCTCGCGCATCTGAAGGAAATACTGCAATTCCTGTTGCGGCAAATGCATCCAGTCGTTGTTGAGCGAAGCCAGCGCGTCAGGATTTCGCACCGTTATATCGATGTGCAATTGGATTACTTTTTCTAATTTCTGGATGGAAGTTTCTTCGGAAGCGACGATGTTCCGGATCGTATTGGTGTATTCCTCTGCAATCTCAATCACAATCAAAACCAAAATTTCCTGTTTCGATTTGATGTGGTTGTACAAACTCGCCGCCTTGATATCCAAAGCCTGGGCGATGTCGCGCATGGTCACGGCACTGTAGCCTTTTTCTTTGAACAATCGTGCGGAAATGTTGACGATTTCCGTTTTCCGTGTGGTGGTTTTTGGCTGCAGCATTACAATAATACCGTATTAATGGTTTGGTCGTTGACGGTTTTTCCGTGGTATTGCAGTTTCCAGCCCATGGTGTTTGTGAGGATCAGGATTTTAGAAAGTTCGCTGATGAGTCGGTTCTGTGCATTGACTTTCAGTGAAGATTTTTCCATTTTCTTCGCCAGGTTCGCGCGGACGAATTTGTTGATCTTGTTGTAATCGTCGCCGGTAAACGGATTCAATTTGCTTTGCGTAACGTCGTAAAACTGGATGTCCGGGTTGATCTTAATCTCTTCTTTCGGGATATTTAAAATCGTGATCGTCTTATTCTCTTCGTCTATATCGTATTTCATCTGGCGCAAATCGTAGGAAACCGTCACATCGGCATTCACTACAATGAGCGCTTTCTTGTCGAATGAGATCATATCCATAAAATATTTATCCTGGTCCTTATACGTCAGTACCTGCGAGAAATGCCCTTCAGTAACGACAAGTTTGCCCACATTGACGATTTGCTGCTGGATCAGGTTGGTATTGTAATCGATGGTGGAATCGTCGCTCTTCCTGAATTCGCAGAACTTAAATACCAAAAGCGCTGCGATGACAAAAACGGCGACATAAAGGATTCTTCTCAGCATTGTTTTTTTTTATAAAACTACAAAGAAAAGTCAAAAGTCGAAAATCAAATGAGTTTATTATTTCTGGCTTTCTGGATTGCCTCAAGCTTGTTGTGCACCTGCAGTTTGGAATAGATATTCTCAATATGTTTGCGCACGGTTCCGACAGAAAGGAATAAATTCTCCGCAATGAAATTGTATTTCAACCCTTTGCTCAATTGCTCCAAGACTTCAATTTCGCGTGTCGTCAGCTTGATGTCATCGGGATTTGCAACGGTGTCGAATTCGATCGGGTTGCGGAATAACTTCAGCGTCTTCAACGCAATCGAAGGCGTCATTGTCGCGCCGCCGTTGAGCGTATCCAAAATGCCCTGCTGCAGATCTTTCGGATTCACTTCCTTCAACAGGTAACCGTCGGCTCCGGCTTTGATCGATTTGAAGATATTCTCATCGTTGTCAAAAACCGTCAGCATGATGATCTTGATCTGCGGGTATTTCTGCTTGATGAGTCCGGTCGCTTCAATCCCGTTCATTTTTGGCATTTCAATATCCATCAGGATCAAATCTACATTGTGATTTTGTTCGAGCTTTTCGAGTAAATCGATGCCGTTGATGGCCGTAAATTTGACTTTAAAATCCTCAAAAAAGGAAAGCTTTTCCTGCGCCGTCCTGATCAGGAAAGTATTGTCGTCAACTATTGCGAGTTTTATCATGATGCGTGGTTTTCATTGCTTTTATGCAAAAGCGTTATCGTTGTTCCCTTTCCGGTTTCAGACTCGAGTTTGTAGGTCCAGCCGATATCTCCCATCCGTTTTTCCATATTTGTCAGCCCGTTCCCGGCTTCGGTATTTTTCGGATCAAAGCCAATTCCGTTGTCACGGATGCTGATCCGGATCTGGTTTCCGTCCGCTTTCACTTCAATGGCAATCTGTTTCGCACCCGAATATTTCATCGCATTATTGACCGCTTCCTGGATGGTACGGTAAATGTTCATTCCTGAAACCGAATCGAGTTCCATCTGATTCAGATCGTCATCAATTGTAAATCCGAATTCAATTTCCTCCTTCGCCTCTTTCGCCTTTTCGATGAAATTCAAAATCCGCGCGCGCAAATCCTCAAACCGGATCGCCTGGCTGTTCATCGCCCAAATCGTGTCGCGCAATTCCACAATCGTCGAT
>DATHGE010000110.1:0-4038 GCA_035317805.1 Flavobacterium sp.
GATTTGGGATTTTAACCTGACTTACGGAAACGACTTGTTCGATTTTGGCCTCGACAGAAGCCATTATGATGTGTGGCAATTTGACAACGGCGACAATGAAGGCGCTAAATTCTGGAAAGACCTGTTCAATAATCCAACTTACCGATGTTATTTTTCAAGGAGATGGAACGAGCTCACCGCGCCGGGACAGCCTCTAAAACATAACAATCTTGTTATTTTTATAGACAATACGGTGAACTATATCAGTGAAGCGGTCGTCAGGGAAAATGAGCAATGGAACACGATTCCGAACCATGCGCTCGAAATCGACAACCTCAAAACCTGGCTTTACCAACGCATCAACTGGATTACCGCGAACATCGGAAGCCCGACGGCATGCAGCGGCATCTTGACGCCGCCTTTGGTCATCAACAGGATCAATTACAATCCCGGAACGTCGGTTTCATTTCCGGTGAGCAACGACCAGGAATTTATCGAGATTAAGAATACGGGAACGGCAACGGTCGACCTTACGGGCGTTTATTTCCGTGAGCTGGGTATCAGTTATGTATTTCCGTCGGCTTCTTCGGTTGCAGGCGGACAGAGCGTTTACCTCGCGAGCAATACGACGGTGTTTCAATCGCGTTACGGATTTCCGGCTTTCGGACAGTTTGCGCGCAATTTATCCAACGGCGCCCAAAAATTGGTTTTGGCAGATCCTTTCGGAAATGTAATCGACAGGGTTGAATATACCGATTCCGCACCATGGCCGAACGCCGACGGGAACGGAAGTTACCTGCAGTTGACAGATACGGCACTCGATAACAATATTGCGTCAAGCTGGATCGCTGTTAATACGACCTTGTCGGCCGACGCATTTTTGATGGCCGGCGCATCGGTATATCCGAATCCGGTTCACGGAAAACTGACGGTAAATTCACCAACAGAAGTTAGCGACGTTAAGATTTTGGATGTCTCTGGAAAACTGATTCGGGTAATTCCGGGCCATGCGAAAACAATGGATATCAATTTCTCGGACTTTTCCAACGGATTGTATTTTGTAAAGATTACTGCCGAAGGTTATTCCAAAACCGAAAAAATCATCAAGCAATAACGTATAAAATGGCATTGTTAAGTAAAATAAATTCGAAAGCCAAAGCCGACAACAATACCGGTTTCGGCACCAATGCGAACAGTTACGGCGGTCGTTTTGTGAACAAGGACGGATCGGCCAATATTGAGAAGCGCGGACTCCATTTCCTGCGCCGCGTGAGCTGGTACCATACGATGCTCGATATGCCGCGGTGGAAATTCCTCGGAATCCTCGTGGCGTTTTACATTTTGGTGAACCTGCTTTTCGCCTGCCTTTACTACGCCATCGGAGTGGAATATCTCGAAGGCATTGCGACTACAGGTTCGGAATGGGTCAAATTCGGGAAAGCTTATTTCTTCAGTGCGCAGACTTTTACGACAGTCGGCTACGGCCATATCAGCCCGAACGGAGTCATGACCAGCGCACTCGCCGCGATGGAAGCGCTCGTCGGGTTATTGAGTTTTGCGATTGCGACGGGTTTGTTTTTCGGGCGGTTCAGCAGGCCGACGGCGTTTATCAAATTTTCACACAATGCCTTGATTTCGCCCTACAGAAACGGGAAAGCATTGATGTTTCGGATGACGCCTTATAAAAACACCAATTTTACAGATGCCGAAGCGAAAGTGACTTTGGGGATGACCATAGAGGAAAATGGCGTGATGACCAATAAATTCTACCAATTGGATCTGGAAATGTCGCGCATCAATTCATTGAGCCTGAGCTGGACTTTGGTGCACCATATGAATGAAGAGAGTCCGCTGCACAACTTCACCAAGGAAGATTTTGAAAGCATCGAGGGTGAAGTCCTCGTATTTGTCAAGACTTTCGACGACATGTTCAGTACGACCGTTGCGGCGAGGACTTCTTATATGTTTGATGAATTTATTTACGGCGCCAAATTCGACCAGATGTATTCCGAAAACGAAAGCAATACCAAAACGATTTTGCATCTCGACAAGCTCAATTCTTATTATAAGGTTGATTTGGAGTAAAAAAAATGTCCCGGTTTAAGGGACATTTTTTTATAATATGCTTTTTTTACTTAACGGTAAATTCAGTCTTCACATTCACCTTATTCGAAACTTTACTTTTTACCACCGACGGAATCTCTATCGCATAATCATCGGCGTTGACATAAAAATTCGAGATGATCTCAATGCCCGCATCCGTCTTCCTGATTTTCGCCGGGATCGAAATGTCCTTCGTTTTACCGTGGAGTTCGAGTTTGCCCTTGATGGTGAAATCTTTTGCGGTTGCCGTCAGCGCTGCAGCGTCGAAGTTTTCGATTTTTCCTTTGAAAGTTGATTTCGGATATTTGTCGCTTTCAATATAATTTTCATTGAAATGCTCTTCCATCAGCGCCACTTTAAAGCGGAATCCTTTCAGGAGTGCAAGGCTGGCGATTTCGCCCGTTGCCGGATTCAGCACGCAGGTCGTACCGTTGTTGATTGCTTTTACTTCCTCAAACGCGGGAACGGAAGCCTCAAAAGTGATTTTCCCGGTTTTGGTGATCATTTTTTCCTGTGCGGAAACTGCTGCTGCAACAAACAGCAGGCTTAGTAACATTAATTTCTTCATAGCTATTTTTGGTATTGATTATTCCTGTAATCCCTGGGCATACCATTGGTTAATGACATCAATGGAAGCCTGTGGCAATCGGGTTCCGCCGTTTGGCATCATGCCTGTAGCTCCCTGCGGCCGCGAAATCCGGTCGAGCAATCCGCGTTCCAAAACCGCCTGCTTCACGTTCTCGTAAGTGGTTAAGGACATCGGGGCGCCGTTTGCCGGAATCGTCCCGTGGCAGATAATGCAATTGTTGTTGATGATGGTCCGCACGTTTTGGTTGTAGGTAACGTTGGTTTCCGGTGTGACGGAATTTTGGACAAGATCATCTGTACTGTCATTCGTACAGCCTGTTAAAGCCAGAATAAAAGCAATTGGGGTTAGTTTTCTTACAAGTCGCATTTTCATAGGTTTTATTCAAAATTAGATAATAAAGTTAATTAAACTGAAAAAAATAAAAAAATAATTAAATTTGAGTCTTAAAATAAGCCGCTATAAATAAGAAGTTATGAAAAAAAAGATACTATTTTTACTCGCTGTTATAATTATTTCCGGAGCTTTTTTCGGTTACAAATTCCTTTATCACGACCATCGCGATGTAAGCACTGAAGATGCATCGTTTACAATTTCGGTAAAGGCGCTTCAGGACCAGTTTGTTTCGAATGACAGTTTGGCCAATGCCAAATATGCCGACAAGACTATCGAGATATACGGGAAAGTGACGGCGATAGATTTGGCTTCGAATGCGATTACGATTGATGAAAAATTATCGGCCGTTATGAAGGAAAAGCCCAAAGCGATCAAGGCCGGCGATGCCATTAAAGTGAAAGGCAGGTTTGTGGGTTATGATGATTTGCTCGAAGAATTAAAAATGGACCAGGTATCAATATTAAAATAAAAAAAATGAAGAAACTTCTACTCGTGTTGCTGCTTTTGCCTTTATTCACCTTTGCCCAGGACGATTTACTCGCGGGAATCGACAGCGTTCCGAAGAACCAGAAAGTCGAATCGGCGTTCAAGGCACTCAAAATTGTCAATCTCGAATCTACAAAACTGGCGGCGAAAAAAGACCTTTATCTTATCATTGCGCACCGGTTCGGTTCTGTTAAGGACGGATTTGAGGGATTTTTCGGTCTCGATAACGCCATAACGCAAATCAAATTTCTTTACGGATTAACAGATTGGCTGACCGTAGCCGCAGGAAGAAGTGAGCAGGCATACGACTTTTCCGGTAAAGTGCTTATCGCCCAGCAAACCACAAACGGATTGCCTTTCACAATCGTTTCGTTCAACAGCCTTACGTTCAACAACACGCTGAAGGAAAGCAATTATCCGAAGATGAAATTTGAGGACCGCGCCGCTTACCTGACGCAGCTGCTGCTCTCGAGGAAATTCAACAACTG
>DATHGE010000111.1:0-3561 GCA_035317805.1 Flavobacterium sp.
CGACTGTCTTCCCGTAGATTTCTTTATAGGCCGAATTTTCGAGAACCGGCGCGTGGTAGCGGTGCGCCGCGATATTCGTGGCATATTCTCCAGGCGCGACATTGGTGAGTTCGATCCCGAAAGGTTTCACTTCCATTCTGATCGCTTCGGTAAGGATTTCGAGTGCGCCTTTGGATGCCGAATAAACCGAGCGGTACGGCAAACCCATATAACCCGCAATCGAAGTGATGTTGATAATCAATCCCGATTTTTGTTCGCGCATCTGTGGCAAAACCGCCTTGATGACTTCAATCGGGCCGAAAAGGTTCGTCTCGAAATTGTTGCGGATTTCCCCGGTAGGGATTTCCTCTACCGGGCCGATAATGCCTACGCCGGCGTTGTTGATCACCACGTCGATTCTTCCTGAAATGGAAATGACTTTGGCTATGGCAGATTTAATACTTTCGGTATTCCTGACTTCCAAAGCGATTAACGGAAAAATGGAATTGGTGACTTTCTCCGGATTTCTGCTCGTCCCGTAAACCACGAAACCTTTGTGGTGCAGGAATTCGCCTATGGATTTTCCGATTCCTGACGAAGCGCCGGTGATGAGGATGACTTTGGACATTGAAGTTTAGATTTTTAGATGGTCAGATTTTCGGATTATCAGATTTCTTCTGGCTTTCTGAAAATCTGAGAATCTGAAAATCCTTTAAAAGCTATTTAGCGGCTTTGCGTTCATAATAATAAAACTCCTGCTGGCCTTGCGCGCCTTTCTTATCTGCGCGGATGACATAGTATTTGTTGCCGATCGGTTTGATCTCATAATCCCAGTCGGCGGAAGGATTCGGGTTTTTACTTTTGTCGAAACGGTTCAGGTCGAAACACAGTTTACGCGCCGGCGGAACGGTGACAATTTCATCAAAGCCTTTGCCAGAAACCATATATTTAAGGTTGTATTGTCCACATGGTGCGGGTTTTATCAAACTGTTCTCTGAAGAGACTTCAGGATTGGAACGATACGCTTCGAGTTCTTTTTGGAAGGCATCATATTGGGCTTTCACATCAGTTTGGGCGAACGACAGGACTGAAGTGAATAAGAGTGCGACTAAAATAGATTTCATGGCAATTGGTTTTTGGTTAAATAATTAATAATTGTGTTCCGAAACTTCTGCAATCAATGTTCGTTGTTCGTTATTCAACATTTTTTTAATGTTTTGAAGTTTGAATGTTGAATAACGACCCGAGCCCCGCGAACTGGCGTAGCAATGTTGAATATTGAACAGACGCCCTAGCCCTGATTGTAGCGAAAATCCTTTGCCATCAGTTCGAGTGCGCCTGCAAGGCGTGTATCGGGAACCGGCAAAGATTGCAGCGGAAAGCAGGTTTCGGCTCCTGTAAAAATAAAAAAATCTTCCCAAAGGAAGACCATTCGAAGAAGAAAAAAATGGCAAGCGACCTACATCGCACCGCTACAACCACATACCTTTGCTATGTTCCCATCCTGGAGGAGTCTGCAGGAGCTGGTCGTGTAGGACTTGCCGTTGCAAATATACAATCTTTTTGTATTTTCGCAAGAGCAAAACGGCAGAATCGTTTGCTTTAAAACAGAAATATCAGAAATACCCTTTTATGAAAAAATATAACTTATTAACGTTCATTTCGTTAGGCATTATAATTGCAAATTGCGGCAGTTGCGAAAAAAGTGACAAAATTAATTTCAGCTTCGATAATGCGAAATTAAAAGAGCAATACCAGCCCCAGGAAACGGTTTCGCTCGGTATTTTGAATGCCAATGATAAAAAAATCGACAGTATTGTTTATTATGTGAACGATAAAAATATCGGTTCTAAAAAAGGAGCCGGCGCGTTGGTTTTTGGCCTGAAGGATAAAAAACTAGGCTACCAGAACCTCAAGGCGCTGGTTTATTCTGACGGCAGTACGGAAGCCGAAGAAGTCACGGGGCGTCTGGAATTGCTTTCGGGCGTGGAGCCGAAATTGCTTTCTTACACCATCGTCAATACTTTTCCGCACGACACGACTTCGTTTACGGAAGGCCTGGAGTTCTACAGGGATACTTTGTTTGAAGGCACGGGACAATACGGACAGTCGCGTCTTCTTAAAATCGATTACAAAACCGGGAAAGTTTTTAAGGACCTCAAACTTGACAATAAATATTTTGGCGAAGGCATTACGGTTGTCGGCAATAAAATTTATCAGTTGACCTATAAGGAAAAAACCGGGTTTATTTACAACGCCGATACCTGGAAACTGGAGAAGACATTCGCTTTTGAAAAAGACATTGAAGGCTGGGGTATGACAAATAACGGGAAAATCATTTACCAGTCGGATGGCACCGAAAAAATCTGGAAAGTCGACCCGGCTACGCAAAAGATGATCGATTATGTTAATGTTTACACCAACAGTACCAAGATTAAAAGTGTAAATGAACTCGAATTGATCAACGGAAAGATTTATGGGAACATCTGGCAGAAAGATGCCATCGCCATAATCAATCCGGAAACGGGCGCTGTAGAAGGCGTGATCAACCTCGCCGACCTTAAAGGCAAACAGACGTTCAAAAATGCTGACGTGCTTAACGGCATCGCATACAATCCGCGTACAAAAACGATCTTCGTTACGGGAAAAAACTGGGATAAATTGTTCGAGATCAGGGTGAATTAATACTATAACCGCGGTTAATCCGTTCTAAATTCCAATCGTTGGGCGATATCCCAATTGACAAACGCTATTTAAATTTTTAAAAACCGCTTATGAAAAAGTACCTTTTATTATTGACCGTTCTGTTTTTATGGAGCTGTTCTTCAGATGATGACCATTCGGAAACACTCAAGGCCCAGGATACGATGAATGTCTCCTACGGGCCCGATTCTGAGCAAACCTACGATCTCTATCTACCCGAAGGCCGAAGCAGCAGCTACACGAAAGTGCTGATATTGGTGCATGGCGGAGGCTGGTCGGC
The DNA here is from genome assembly GCA_035317805.1 of Flavobacterium sp. Classification (GTDB taxonomy): domain Bacteria; phylum Bacteroidota; class Bacteroidia; order Flavobacteriales; family Flavobacteriaceae; genus Flavobacterium. The sequence continues at coordinate 2,963 of DATHGE010000111.1, forward strand.
TGGCGCGAAAGAAGATATGAATTATGCCGTTCCGGTTATCAAGCTGCAATTTCCAAATTATGCGATTGTGAATATGAACTACCGGTTGGCGACCGGGACCAGCCCGGCCTACCCGAAACAAACCGACGACATCGCTTCGGTCATCGCACACCTGGAATCGCACAGCGCCGATTATGGCATTTCAAACCAATACGCCTTCTTTGGCGTAAGTGCAGGTGCTCATCTGTCGATGCTTTACGCCTACCGCTTTGATACCGCGCATCATGTGAAAGCCGTCTGCAGTGTCGTTGGTCCGACCGATTTTAACGACCCTGCTTATGCCGACAGCGAATTGCAGACCACGCTCCTTCCCTATCTCACCGGAGACATCACGGCCGAATTTCTGACAGAAGTGAGTCCGGTTGGCAACGTCAGCGCACAATCGCCGCCAACAATCCAGTTTCTTGGCAATCAGGATCCTTTGATCCCGGTTACCCAGGGTACAAGGCTTGAAGCCGCCTTAGATGGTTTTGGTGTTTCCAACGAATTGTATTATTATGAGGCCGGACATGGCAATTTCAGCATTGCCGATACGCAGGATATTTATGGAAAACTGGGCA
>DATHGE010000112.1:0-5011 GCA_035317805.1 Flavobacterium sp.
GAATCCTCGAGCACAACGCCTTTCATGGTGTATTTTTTATATTTTCCGTCTCTGATACCGTTCGAATAATTGGCTTCCTCGGCTAGATCTTCCTCGCCCGGAACGCCGGAGCCGCGGTAATAGACGGTGCGTTTTCCGTTGAGTTTCCCGGCTTTGTAGTTCTCAATCGTCATGATATCCGGAAGGTTTTCGTGGTAATATTTCCACTGGCCTTCGTAGAGGTGGTTGACTTCCTTGCCTTCGCTGACCTTGAATTTGCTCTGGTTGTAGAAAATGGTATAGCAGGAATTGTCTTTCGGGTTGAACTCGCGCGTGGCGATGACTGTTCCGGCTTTGGTGTCGTCGAAAAACTTAAACGTTCCGGTTTCTTTGCCGTGACTGAAAGTGCCTTCGTAACGCGGGCGTTTGGATTCGCCATAAACGCCTTTCCACAAACCATTTTTCCTGCCTTTGTCGTCGAGTTTGTTGACATCCTGCGCGAATGCCGAAAAGCTGAAAAGCAATAGGGCGAAAATTCCGAAAAGTCTCATTTGCTGCTGTCTCATATTTTGTATAACTGCTTTTTGGTCATTTTATTTTGGGCAAAATTACATCTTTTAACAAACGTTTGCCACCCGTTAACGATGATTTGGCAAAAGAAGCCTGAGATTGCACCTAAGGCATGAAATAATTTTTAATTTTACGTCAAACAATTCTGCTATGAAACCAATTTATACTTTCGCTTTTTTATTGTTTTCCGCAATCACATTCGGGCAGGTAACCATTAAGGTAACTTCGATTCCTGCGAACACACCGGTTGGCGCATCGATCTATTTTGCGGGCAGCATCAATACCTGGAACCCCGGAAATGCGGCTTATATCCTGCAGCCCGACGGACCCGGAGCATGGCAGATTGTAATCCCCGAAGGCAGCGGCAGTGTAGGCTATAAATTTACACGGGGCAGTTGGTCAACAGTCGAAGGCAACGCTTCAGGCGGATTTTTACCCGACAGGAGCTTTACTTTCACGGGTTCGCCGCAAACCATTAACCTGACGATCCAGTCATGGGAAGACCTTGGCGGAAGCGGATCTAATAGTACGGCTGCCGCAAATGTCCAGATTTTGAACCCTGCTTTTTTTATGCCGCAGCTCAATACGTCCAGGAAAGTCTGGCTATATCTGCCGCCCGATTACAATTCGACCACAAAGACCTATCCGGTTTTGTATATGGAAGACGGCCAGAACCTGTTTGACAATGCGACCTCGTTTGCCGGGGAGTGGCAGGTTGATGAAACTTTGAATACTTTATTTGCCAACGGAGATTACGGCGCAATCGTCATCGGGATTGATAATGGCGGCGGCGCGAGGCTCGATGAATATTCGCCCTGGCTGAACACCGAATACAATGAAGGCGGCGACGGCGAAGCGTATATGGCATTTATAGCCGAAACCCTAAAGCCGTACATCGATGCGAATTTCAGGACGAAACCAGAACCGCAATACAATGCACTAATCGGAAGTTCGATGGGTGCGCTGATTTCGATGTATGGCGCCTGTGAATATCCGGAAGCCTTTGAGAAAGTCGGGATCTTCAGTCCGGCATTCTGGTTTGCCCTGTCCGATCTGAACAGCTATATATCGAATGATACGGACAATCTCAACAACATGCGCGTGTATTTTGTGGCCGGGCAAAATGAGTCGGCTTCGATGGTTCCCGATCTCAATTCGGTAAAAAACAACCTGATTGGCGAAGGCGTTCCGGTGGCGAATACTTTTACGGAAATCGATCCGGCGGGAACGCATTCGGAAACCTTTTGGCGTGCGAAATTCGGGGCGGCTTACCAATGGCTTTTTGCGCAAACGGTTTTATCCGTGAATGAAAATGCGCAGGATGGAACCACAATCAGGCAATTGCTGAACGGGGAAATCGCCGTAAGCGGAATGGCGCATGAAAGTGCTTTTGAAATTATTTCAGCCAACGGAAAAAGTGTCGGGAAGATAAACCTCAACAACGGAAAGAACCAATTGCCTTCTGATCTTTCTTCAGGAATATACTTTCTGAAAAATGAAACCACTGAAGCATTAAAGGTTTTTGTGAAATAAATTTACCGCAAAGTGCGCTGAGTTTTACGCAAAGAAAAGAAGTTTTCAAGTTTGCGCTTAGCCTAATTTCTTTTTTTCCCTTTGCGTAAAACTCAGCGCACTTTGCGGTTATAAAAAAAGCTCCCAATCAGGGAGCTTTTTTTATTTTTTCTTTTGAATGGCTTTCTGCGTTTCGGCCTGTTCCATCATGTCCTGCATCTTTTTCTGGAATTTGCTCTGCGTTTTCGGCTTGAGCTTGTTTTCCTGGATCTGCGCGTGGATTTTCTTTTCGTCCACAACATAGCGCTTGATGACGATCATGATCCCGATGGTGATCAGGTTGGAAGTGAAGTTATACAAACTCAACCCTGAACCGTAATTGTTGAAGAAAATCAACATCATCAGCGGCGACAGGTAAATCATGATTTTCATAATCTTGCCCATATCCGGCATGCCTTCCTGCGGCGGCTGTGCCATCGCCTGGTCGCCCGTGGTCATTTTCATATAGAAGAAAATCGCAATCGCGGCCAATATCGGGAAAAGGCTGATGTGGTTTCCGTAAATCGAGGAAATCAGCGGAATGTGCTGTTTCCATGTAATCACCGCGTCAAAAGAAGACAAATCGTCTGCCCAAAGGAAGCCTTTCTGCCTGAGTTCGATCGCCGATGGGAAAAACTGGAACGACGCATACATAAACGGAATCTGGATTAATGCAGGAATACATCCGGCCATCGGGTTAACGCCGGCCTTGTTGTATAATTTCATGGTTTCCTGCTGTTTTTTCATCGGGTCTTTTTTGAATTTTTCCCCGAGTTCAGCAATCTCCGGGCGCAATACTTTCATCTTCGCCTGTGACAGGAAAGACTTGTAGGTAATCGGCGACATGGCGATCTTGATCAGTATCGTAAACACGATAATGGCAATCCCGTAAGCAATATAGGAACTCAGGAACCCGAACAACGGGACGAAGATGAATTTGTTGATCCATCCGAAAATTCCCCAACCCAGCGGAACGATATCACCAAGGTTTTTCCCTTTGTAAGCATTCAGTAATTTATAATCAGACGGCCCGTAATACCAGTTCATCTTATAATCGATCTCGCCATTGTTGAACGTCAGCGGTATCTTCGCCTTGAACTGTTTGGTGAATGTCGTATCTATCTTTTCATCGATCACAAGGTTGTTCGAATACAATTCGACCTTCTCAAACGGTTTGTCGGTAAGCAGAATGGACGTAAAGAAATGCTGTTTGAAAGCGATATAGCTCACTTTGTTCACCACTTCCTGCTTGTCTTTGCCTGGCCCGACATAGCTATTCTTACCATCTTCATGCTCATACCTGATTTCGGCGTAGCGGTTTTCGTAAGTGACGCTTTTCTCGTTGCGGTAGGTTTTCAGGTCCCATTCCATTTCCAATGGCTTGGAAGTATTGAGCACCTGACGCAGCCCTTCGGAACGGATATCGAAATCGAGCATGTAATCGTCCGCTTTCAATACGTATCTGTATTCAAGGAACTGGTTTGGCCCGGCTTTGAGGCGCATCGTCAGGATCTGGTTGCCGCCTTCTTTGGTCAGCGTCGGTTCGAAATACAGGTTTTTTGTATCGAGCACACGGTTGTCCTGAGTCTGCATCCTGATGTTCAGGTCGGCGTTGTTATCCTTCACCAATTCGACCAGTTTCCCCGAGCCTTTTTTGAATTGCTCGAAATCCTTAAGTTTTGCCTCAGCGATATAACCGCCTTTATTGGCGATTTTGAGCACCACCAATTTATTTTCGATCGTTGTAAAACCGCCTGTAGCTGATGGAAGTGTCGCAGAATAAGCGAATCCACCCAGCGTCCCTTTTAGTTTGGCGATCTTTACAGAATCGTTGGCAATGGTGTCGGCTTTCACCACTTCCAGTTGCTTGGCGGCAGCCTGGCTTTCTTTCCTGGCCGTCTCGAGTTTTTCTTTTTTGGCTTTTTCCGCAGCGATTGCTTTCTCGTTCGGTGCGTTCTGGTACATGATCCAGAGCAGGATTCCGAAGATCAGTACAAATCCAATGATCGACTTGGTGTCTAACTTTTTTTGTTCCATTTGATTTAGGACAGTTGGCTGCCCGTTTTAAATTACTTCTGTTTTGATTTGACGGTCGCCGCCACAAAACTCACAAAAAGAGGATGCGGATTGGCAACGGTACTTTTATATTCCGGATGGTATTGCACACCGATAAAAAACGGATGTTTCTCGATCTCTACAATTTCCACCAGTCCCGTTTCCGGGTTGATTCCGGATGATTTCAATCCGGCTTTTTCCAATTTGTCAGCATAATCGCTGTTGTATTCATAACGGTGGCGGTGGCGCTCCGTGATTTGCTTCTTTCCGTAAATTTTCGAAGCCAGCGTACCCGCAGTAATATCGCATTTCCATGCACCGAGACGCATGGTTCCGCCTTTATCGGTAATGGTTTTCTGCTCTTCCATAAGGTCGATCACCGGATGTGCGGTGCCTTCGTTCATTTCGGTCGAATTGGCATCTTTCAGTCCAAGCACATTTCTCGAATACTCGATCACGGCCATCTGCATACCGAGGCAGATTCCGAAGAACGGGATATTCTTTTCGCGCGCATAACGTACCGCTTCGATTTTCCCTTCGATCCCTCTTTCGCCAAATCCCGGAGCAACGACGATTCCGTCAAGGCCTTGCATTTTATCGGCTACATTCGACGCATCGATATATTCGGAATGCACAGAAACCACATTCACTTTCGTCTCATTGGCGGCACCTGCGTGGATGAACGCCTCGAGAATCGACTTGTACGAATCCTGCAATTCCACATATTTCCCGATCAGTCCGATATTGACGACGTGTTTCGGGTTTTTGAAATGCTGTAAAAAGACGTTCCAGTTTTTCAGATCCGGAGAATTCTTTTTAGGCAGGTTCAATTTCTTTAAAGCGACAACATCCAATC